>DASVMD010000078.1:0-4003 GCA_036384495.1 Saccharimonadales bacterium (SeqCode) | reverse complement strand
CCACCGGCTTCGCCCTTTACGACATTGGCGCCGCGAATGGCATCAAGCAAGCTGGTTTTGCCGTGATCGACATGGCCCATAACCGCCACCACTGGTGGGCGCGCCACGGCTTTGTCGCTGTTAACCGGCTTTTCGCGGGTGGGCAGCGCAACATCGGCGGCGGCTCTCTTGGCCAGGTTCACGCCAAGACCCAACTCTTCGACGATGATTTGAGCGGTATCAAAATCAATCCGTTCGTTAACGGTCGCCATGATGCCGTTCTTCATCAGCTCGCCGATGAGTCGGGTTACAGGGATAGATAGCTGCTCGGCCAGGGTGCCGACAGTAGTCATATCTTCGATTTCGATGGTTGTTGTAGCTTCTGCTGGTGCGTCTGCCATACTGTCGACTCCTCTCTGGCCTCCCGGCCCTTATCCTTACTTACACATATTATTTCTTGGGTTTAGCCGCTTTGGCGTCTTTGAGGCTCAAAGCGATCTTGCGGTTCTCGGTGTCGATATCGAGCACTTTGAACTGCTTCTTCTCGTTTAACTGGAACAACTGCTCTGGATCGACGGTTTCGTCGTCGCTCATTTCTGAGACGTGCACCAGGGCTTCCACGCTAGGACTGATCTGTACGAATGCGCCAAATGGCGTAATACGCGTGACTTTGCCCTCTACGACGTCGCCCTTCTTAAAGGCTTTGACCTGCTCGAGCCATGGATCTTCTTGCATTTGCTTGAGGCTCAGGCTAAGGCGATCTTTGTCGATAGCGATGATTTTAGCCTTAACATCTTCGCCAACCTTGACGTAGTTGCGCGGGTTATCAACGCGCTCCCAGGAGATCTCGCTGATGTGAATCAGACCCTCGATGCCGTCAACATTGACGAATGCACCGAAGTCGATCACGCCGGTTACGACGCCTTCTACAGTGTCGCCGACCTTAAGCTCGCTAAAGCGGGCCTGCATGTCGTCCTTAACGGCTTCTTTTTCGGAGAAAATCAGCTTGTTATCTTTGCGGCTGACATCCAAAACGCGGACGCGCAGCGGCTTGTTAGTAAGCGCGTTGAGCTTCTGCAAGATTTCGTCTTTGTCGGCACCACTGACCCGAGGATAGTGACCGGCCGCCAGCTGTGACACCGGCAAGAAACCGCGAATTCCTTCGAGTTCGACTAATAGACCGCCTCTGTTGGCGTCGTAAGGTACGATCTCAACGATTTCGTTGGCTTCGTGCACGCGCTGCAGCTCGTCCCATCCACGATCCTTAACGGCTCGCTTCATACTAAGCAGGGCGTGGCCCTCTTCCATTTCAGGGTCAATTACGCTGACGGTAATCGATTGCCCTTCTTCTAATTTTTGGCCGTGGCCAATCTCCCGCCTGAGGACGACTCCGACGCCGCGAGCGCCGAGATCAACCCAGACCTCATTCTTTTTGATCGAGGTAATAACACCTTCGACCACTTCGCCGGTGGTGAGTCCAGTGACTTCACTTCCAGCTAACAGCTCATCCATAGTGAGCGTATTGTTCTTTGACATGCTTCCATGCCTCCTTCGTAGTGTATTTCTCCAGATTAGCAGCGTTAGCGCGCGGTCCCCCGCGTACTACCGATGTTCCCGCCATCTGTAAGATTACCTATAATTATAGTCCTTTTAACTCCTTAAGTAAAGAGTCGCTACTTGAGCTTGCGCCTGATAGCCGTGGCCGCCTGCTCCTCAATAATCTGCTTGAGCTGCCGCCGATGATACACCGCCAAATTTTCAATCGCTTGGCTGATCGGCACCGCCCTGTATAGGGTCGGATAGGTGGAGTTTTTATGGCTAGTTGCAAAACCTTTCCCCTCTAGCTGTTTGAGCGCCCTGTGTACACTTGCCCTCGGTTTTTGCATGTTTTCTACAACACGGCTGAGACTCGAGGTGCCACTCTCTATTAACGCGCCGTAGCAAAGTGCCGCCGTTTGGCTAAATCCCAGTTCGTGTAGCTTTGAGTAGTCCGCCATACATTCCTTTTTGCCAGTATAGCATTTGTCTCATTTTATTGAGATTTGGACTTTTTAACAGATAAGAAATGTTTGCGATCTCATAAAAATGAGACAAATTAGATAGGCCGCAAAGTAAGGTGTTATCCTCGCGCGACCGTGCTACACTAAAACCATGTACGTGGGGGTCGACGTTGGCGGAACAAAAACACTGGTCGCGGTGCTCGATGAGCACGGCGTTATCAAAGAACAGGCCAAATTCCCCACTCCTAAAAAATACGAAGATTTCCTGCTAGAACTGCGCCACGCCCTAGCCCACTTCAAAACCAAAGAGTTTGCCGCGGGCGGCATCGGCATCCCCGGTCGTATTGACCGCGAGCATCACCGAGCCGTACGGCTTGGCAACGTTAAAACGTGGGGCGAAAATCTATCCATCCCAGGCGACATCGAAAAAATCACGAACTGCCCGATAGTCATGGAAAATGACGCCAAAATGGCAGGCCTATCGGAGGCCATGCTACTTAAAAATGACTATGCACGCGTGCTCTACGTAACGGTTAGCACCGGCATTGGCACGGCGCTGATAGATACGTGTAGGATCGACACAAACTTCGGTGATGCCGGCGGTAACGCACTGCTCCTAGATTACAAAGGCAAACCGACTCCGTGGGAGAATTTTGCGTCGGGGCATGCCATCGTGGAGCGTTTTGGTAAGCGGGCCGAAGATATCCATGACGCCGAAACCTGGAAGATTATCGCTCACGACCTAGCCAAGGGGTTTATTGAGCTTATAGCGCTGGTCGAACCGGAGGTGATCGTCATCGGCGGCAGCGTTGGCACCTTTTTTGATCGCTACGGCGAGCTGCTCCAAAAAGAAATCGAGAAATACCATGTACCACTGGTGCAATTACCGAAGTTACTGGGCGCGCAGCGCCCCGAAGAGGCCGTGATCTACGGCTGCTACGACCTCGCTAAGCAGGAGTTTCCGCATGCAAGCGCTCATTAGCCGGCTCCAGGAGCAGTTCCCGCAGCTGCAGTTCACCCCTGGCAAACAGTTTTGTTGGTCGCCGGAAACCGGTGAAATCTTCTATAAGTCCCAAGCCACCGGCCAAAAAGCCCGCTGGGCGCTGCTCCACGAAACCGGTCATGCCCTGCTCGAGCACCGATCGTATCAGGCTGATCTGGAACTGCTCAGATTAGAAGTCGAGGCTTGGGAACGCGCAAAATCGCTCGCAACAGAGGTAGACGTGTCAATAGACGAGAACCATATTCAAGATTGTCTGGATACCTACCGCGATTGGCTGTACAAGCGCAGCATCTGCCCCTCGTGCGGCACAAAATCGCTCCAACAGGGGGATTTTGTCCATTATCGTTGTTTTAATTGCCACACCACCTGGCGGGTGACTGCCAGCCGCTTTTGCCGTGCTTATCGTAGGCAAAAAGACGTGGTCCAGGCTCCTGTTTTCAACGCGCATCTCAACTAAAAATCCCCGCCGAAGCGGGGATTTTGCACGCACGCTAAAGAGACTTATACAGTCTTTTTAGTACGACGGCTAACGCGGCCACCGCGGCGACCAGCTTCACGAGCCAGCTCGCGGTTTGCGAAAAAGCCACCGGTTTTGCCGATGACGCCACCCTTAGCACCGATCTTTGCGTAAAAATCGCTGCCGTACTTAGCTTTGTTAGTTGCTGCTGCGGCTTTGCCGCCTGCTTTTGTTCCTGCCATGGTGAGGCTCCTCTTACATTAGTCTGCTCCCGAAAGTACTCAAAAAGGGTCCCCTGCCTATTACGGCAGAAAACCCTCTCTTTCTCTTCGAAATTATGCTTATGATATCACGCTATTGGTTTAATGTCAACAAGCTTGTACTTAAAAACTAACTTCGGCGAGACACGGAGCCACCGATGGCTCCGTAGATGCTGGCACGCTTGCGCCCAGCTGATCCGGCAGCAAAACCACCGGTGTTACTGGCTTGACCGCCCTTACGGCCGATCTTGGCGTAAAAGTCTGAGCCGTACTTCTTCTTATTCTTTTGAGCTGCCAATCGGCC
>DASVMD010000077.1:0-13297 GCA_036384495.1 Saccharimonadales bacterium (SeqCode) | reverse complement strand
GCAGAATGTTGTACGGCGGCATGTAGCGGCGGATCATTTCGGCCTCTAAAAACAGAGCCTCCAGCTCGCTTTCGACTACCATCCAATCTATATCGGCAATTTCGGCAACCAGAGCCTCGGTCTTAGGGTCGCGGCTACGCGATTTCTGAAAATACTGCCGCACACGGTTACGCAGCACCGCCGCTTTGCCCACATAAATAATCTGGCCCTTGGCATCTTTATGAAAATAGACGCCAGGCTCTTTGGGCAGTTCTGCTAACTTCTTCTCCAAAACATCGTTCATACTACCTCTATTTTAAACTAAAAACGCCAGTCGTGCGGCACGCGCTAGACGGTTACTTTATGCAAAGCGCAGTATTTTTGAGATGGAGCGCAGTCTTTACATATTAAAATGAGATCGTTGCAGGCTACATCGGCGCAGTTTTCGTAGTTGCTGGTTTTGCCACCGCAGTGTACGCAGACACCGATATCTTTGGCCTTATCGGAAAATTTGACGCCCATGCGGTCGTCGAACACGTAGAGAGAGCCTTCCCATAGGCCGTCATCGGCGTAGGTTTCACCGTATTTGACGATGCCGCCGTCAATTTGGTAGACCTCTTGGAAGCCGCGGTTTTTCATCATGGCGCTCAGCACTTCGCAGCGGATGCCGCCGGTGCAGTAGGTAACGATTGGCTTGTCCTTGATGTCGTTATATTTGGGATCTTCGAGTTCTTTAGCGAAATCGCGGGTGTGCGCCACATTTGGCACCACGGCGTCTTTAAACTTTCCGACGGCCGCTTCGTAGGCGTTACGGCCATCAAAAAAGATGACATCGTCGCGCTCTTCAACCAGCTTATGGACTTGTTCCGGCTTGAGGTGTTTGCCGCCGCCAACAATCCCCTTCTCATCGACCTTAATTTCATCGCGTGCGCCGAAGGTTACAATTTCATCGCGCACTTTAACACTCAAGCGAGGGAAATCATCACGGCCACCTTCGCTCCATTTAAAAACAGTGTCTTTAAAGCCAGCATAGGTTTTGGTCTCTTTAATGTACTGCTTGAGAGCCTTGACATCACCGCCTAGCGTGCCGTTAATGCCGTGGTCGGCCAGTAAAATTCGGCCCTTAAGGTCTAACTTTTCCGCCAAAGTACGCTGCCATAAACGCACCGCCTCAGGATCTTTAATTGGGGTAAATTTGTAATATAGAATGACTTTTTGCATGTCTCTATTGTACCTCTTAGTGCTGAAGGAGCAGTATTGTTAATAAAATGGCGAGCACCACGATACTGGTGATCATCGATACGTCGAGCACCCGACGGCGGCTTTGTTGCTTGGCGCGTTCGCGTTCTTCGTACTCAGCGCGAGCTTTTATAAATGCTACCTCTTCTTGGTTGTCGTGAGGCACGGCGTCGGCTTTTTCTAAAAACTCCTGCAGTTTTGTGGAACCGCCACCGCTTGGCGCGGTCTGCTGGTGAGCGCTATCGCGCATAATGGGATCGCGCTCAAAATCAATTTCGCGCTCCACGATTTCGCGGCGCAAGCCTTTTTTAACGTCGCCTCCACTCAAGTGCTCGGCCACCAAACGGCGCAAGCCCTTTTCGCTCACTAGTCGCGTTTCATAGATCTGCTTGAGGGTACTGCCATTGACATCAATCTTTTCGCTAAGCTCAAGTAGCTCTGCATGACTAATGGTTTCGATTTGTTTTTCAGAAGATTTTGCGGCAGGTTGTTTTTGTGGCTTCTCGATAGACATAACCGCGGCCTCAGCTGCCTCCAAAACTGGCACTGACTCTGCCTGAACCAGCACTTTTCCAATGCTTTCTGGAGCAGATTTTTTGCCGTGAAGTTGGTGGGCCTCGGGTGCTGGCGCTCGGCGCTCAACACTAGGCGCTTTTTCTTTGGCTGGCGTTTCCACGGCAGCTACAGCCTGGCGTCGAGCCTTTTCGCGCGATGCCTGACGAACCTGATTTTCTTTAAAGCTTAAATCTTGCTCCAATGACTCCACCTTTTTCTCCAGAGATTTACGAACTTTGCTAGCCTGGCTTTCGGCCTTGGCCTTACCTCGACGCCGACCAATAATATAACCCACGATAGCACCAGGCAGTATGCCAAGCAAGGTCTCATCTTTGACCGGCACGTATTCGGGCTTAAACGTGGCTCCCGGACGGCCGCCGGCGGCCGCAATATTTTTGGTATACAAACCCGAACCAGAGGACCCGAACGGCGTCGCTCGCGGGATGAGCGGATTTGGAGAACGGCGAGGTGGTCGTGCGCCTCCGTCTGTAGATGTCATTTGTGGCTCATTGCCTACGGCCGTATCTCGAGGTATTTCCAGCGACTTATCAAGCGGAAAGTCCTCATTTACAGGCGGCTCTGGCTCAATTGTTTCCTCTTGTTCTGGCTGTGGTGACTCTGAAGGAGTGGCTTCATGTATATCAGATTCGCTTAGCTTTTCACTAAGCGCCACTTCCGGGTCCTGGCCATCTATGATCCGCTGACGGAGATCGCTGACATCGGCCTCAGCGGTTTGCTCTACCGGATTTTCTGGAGTTGGGGCAGCAGCGGCTTGCTGCTCATGGGCCTCTGCCAATTGCTGCCACGTCAGCGCAACTTCTTCTTCAGTGAGGTGTTCTGGATTTTTGGGTTGAGCATCAGTCTCGGCAGCAGGCGCTTCATCTTTGGTTTCTATATTTGGTTTTTCTGGCTTCAAAAATAAACTTTCTCGCGACTCCTCGGTACCTTTCTCTTCTTTAGGAGTACGACGCATGGCAAACTTACCGATGCCTTTGGAGTCGGTTGTTTTGTCCTTATTTTTACCGTCTTTGGTTTCTAACGATTCGGGATTGGGCCCAGGTGGCGTTGGTGGCAAATATTCGTTCATAGTATAAGAGGTCAAATTGCTTGCTATACGTGCATTTGCAAACAGCTTAGTATACGATTTCTGGCGGTATTTAGCAAATTACCGGGAGCCCTATTTTGGCCGGCGAGCTATAAAATGCAGCATTTGGCCATGGCCACGAATTGATGGATTATGACCGTGCTCGTACTCAAGCGCCACGATGTCATTGATAACGCTTTGGTCTAAATCTGCAACTTCCATCCGGATTTCATCGGTGAGTACCCGGGTGCCGCTCCAGTTAACAATTTTAAGCTTGGCGTCTGTAAGCAGCTGCTCGAGTTCTTCAGGCAAAAAGGCGTAGACCTCTTGTTGCAAATTATTAGTGTAGCGCTTGGTTTTACGCAGTATTTCCAGCCCTTCAAAATCCTGCCGCCAAACCATACGCGCTTCGGCGCCCCAATAACCTTTTTCCAGTATTGATATCAGGCCGCCTGGAGCGACTCGTTTTGTGGCTTGCTCAATAAGCTCAGCTGGCTTGGTTTGATACATGGCCACGCCGTGCACCAGCACTAAATCGTAGGTTTTGTCGGAGCTAAACTCGTCAAGTGTCGATGGTATTAGCTCAATACGTTCTCGGGAATCTTCTGTTAAAAAGAAATTGAAACGACGTTCAGCGTATTCCCGCTGTTCAGTAGATGGCTCCAAAAGTGTCACCCGATGTCCAAGCTGCGCCAGCCAAGCGGCATCCGGTCCATTTCCACCGCCGATGTCCAGTACTCGCAGCTTCTTTTTTGGCAAAACCGCTTCCAAATTTTGCTGCGTTAGCTTGTACCGCACAAAGCCGCGGAGTGATGTGCCGTAATCGGCAAAGATGCTAGCCACTTCGTCAAAGGGTGCCGGCTCCACGGTGCTCATACTAGTATTCTACACCCTACGAAGTAGAAATGCTTGTGCTTACTCTTTGGCCTCGTCTTTGGCGGCTTCTACAGAAGTAGGCTTAGGCTCGTCCTGATCTTTACCGCCTGGCTTGGATTCTGCGGCTTGCGTACCTTCTTCGGCGCTGCTTTCGTGCTCTGAATCAACGTTTTCGGCGTCTTCCGGTTCGGCATCACCACCGGCAGCATCGTTGGCTGCGGCCAGAGCGCTTGGCTCGTAAACGGTTGCCACGGCGTGTTCGCCCTCGATTTCGACTTCAACGCCTTCAGGAATGATCAGGTCCGCGACGGTGACATGATCACCAACTTCTACCAGTTTTTCGGCATTATATTCAATGAAATCGGGCAATTTGTTGGCCAGAGCCTTAACCGATACGGTTTCCAGCTGACTCAGCACGATAAAGCCATTGCGCTCGGCAGGGCTGGATTCGTTGCCTTCATCGTATTTAGCATGGATTGGAATCTCGGCCTCAACTTTTTGGTTCTTATCGACGGCGTTAAAAACCAAGTGCGTTAGCAGGTGCTTTTTAGGATCAAATTCGGCGTCTTTGATAAGCGCTACGTAGCTCTGCTTGTCTGTTTTGAGTTCGACAGGGTGGTGTTTGCCAGCCTTCTGCCAGACTTTGGACATTTCAACGGCATTGCCTTGTACGATAACGGATTCTTTACCGTGGTCGTGGATGACCGCTGGAATGTTACCTTCTTTTCGTAAGTGTTTAACGGCTTTGCCGGTTACTTCGCGGGGTTGCAGAGTCAATGAAATTACATCTTGCGCCATATCAGTCGTTCCTCCTATTTCTATCATCTAGTATAACAGATTGAGCGAGGTATGTTAAGCTAGGGGGACATGTTTGACGTCTCCCACATCATCCAAGCCGGCGGCCTACTCCTTATTGCGGCAATCATTTTTGCAGAATCCGGCATGTTTGTGGGCTTCTTCTTCCCTGGCGATACCCTACTGCTCACCGCAGGTATTTTTGCAGCGCAAGGCAAGATGTCACTACCACTTATCATTTTGGTCGTCGCAGTGGCAGCCATTGCCGGAGATAACGTCGGTTTTCACATCGGTCGCCGCTTTGGCCCACGCCTGTTCCACAAAAAAGACAGTCTCATCTTTAACAAAGAATACATCGACCGCGCCCATGCCTTTTATGACAAATACGGCAGCCGCACCATGCTCATCGGGCACTTTGTACCAGTGGTGCGCACCTTCGTATCACCAGTGGCTGGCGCTGCCGGCATGGACTACAAGCAATTCGTCATCTTTAACGCCATCGGCGATATCGCGTGGGCAACGATTGTCACGCTTGTGGGCTATTGGTTTGGTTCCAAGATCCCGAACATTGACCACTACATTGTATTAGCAGTTGTGGCCGTTATGGCAATTACGCTTGGCCCAGCACTCTACCACCTCGGTAAAGCGATCTTAGCAAAACGCCGCATCGGCAGGTCTGCGAAAAGAGACTAGCTTTAGGGCATGGCGAGCTTCAAAATATCTTCCACGACACGACTAACTGGCCTCATGGAATCCACGAATTGCGCTCCATAGCTTTTGTACCTATCTAGTGTCCGCTGGAAATCCCTGCACATGATTGCTTGCTCATCTGGATCATTGCCGTATGCATTGTTTGTGCGTGTTGATACGCGTCGTATCATAGTCGCCTCATCCAACGTCAAACAAATAACTTGATCAAAATAATCATCTGCTACTTCAAGATCATTACCCATTGCATTACCACAAACAAAAACAGTCTTTCCTTTAGCTTTTTGTGCTAGTTCAGCAATGCGCTGCACGGAAAACTTAAATGAGTGTCGGTCTTCCCAGTCATCTGGCCGACTAGCCTTATCATTAGGATATGTAGTCATCTTTCCAGTTTCATCGTTATACCAAGCGCACAACTCATCGTCGCCATCGTGAGCTTCATAGCCACGCCGTCGAAGTTCTTCCGTCGCCGTAGATTTTCCAGCCCCAGCAGGTCCGGTTACATATATTAAAGCCATATCTTATAGTTTATCAGAATCGCTATTAGAGCATTTTCTTGAGGAACTGGCCGGTGTAGCTTTTAGCGACTTTGGCAACTTGCTCGGGTGTGCCTTGGGCCACAATTTGACCGCCGCCGCTACCGCCTTCGGGGCCCATATCGATTAGCCAGTCGGCGTTTTTGATGACATCCAGATTATGCTCAATAACCACCATGCTATTGCCGCTCTCCACAAGCGCATGCAGCATGTGCAGCAACTTATCGACGTCGGCCATGTGCAGACCGGTCGTTGGCTCATCGAGAATATACAGAGTTTTGCCGGTTGGGCGGCGTGAAAGCTCAGTGGACAATTTAATGCGCTGCGCTTCGCCGCCGCTCAAAGTTGTGGCCGATTGGCCCAAGGCGATATAGCCCAGCCCGACGTCAACCAATGTTTGTAGCTTGCGGGCAATCGACGGAATGTTCTGGAAAAACTCCAGTGCCTGTTCGCAGGTCATTTCCAGCACATCGCTAATAGTCTTACCCTTGTAATGGATTTCGAGTGCTTCGCGGTTGTAGCGCTTGCCGTGACAAACTTCACACGGCACGTAGACATCCGGCAAAAAGTGCATTTCAATTTTGATGATGCCGTCGCCCGCGCAGTTTTCGCAGCGGCCACCTTTGACGTTAAAGCTGAAGCGTCCGGCGCTGTAGCCGCGCAGCTTGGCTTCTGGCATGCCGGCGAACAGCTCACGAATCGGCGTGAACAAGCCAGTATAGGTAGCGGGGTTAGAGCGCGGCGTGCGCCCAATCGGCGACTGATCGATAATGATCGCTTTGTCGAGCTGCTTAATGCCCTCAATGTCATCGTGCTTGCCGGGCACGGTGTTTGCGCGGTGCAAACGAGCCAGCAATTCTTTGGCCAAAATATCATTAATGAGGCTGGATTTGCCAGAACCGCTGACACCACTCACTACCACGAGTTTGCCAAGCGGAATTTCGGCGTCAACGTTTTGCAAGTTGTTTTCGCGTGCACCCTTAATAGTAATGACTTTACCGTTGCCAGCACGGCGCTTTTTAGGTGTCGCAATTTCCCTAGAACCAGATAGATACTGCGCCGTAATGCTGTCTTTGACCTTCATAACTTCGGCTGGAGAACCAGCTGCAACGACGCCGCCACCGTGTATGCCGGCGCCAGGACCAATATCGAGCAAATAATCAGCGGTACGAATCGTGTCTTCGTCGTGCTCAACCACAATCACCGTATTGCCGAGTTCCTTGAGGTGCTTTAGGGTTCGAATCAAGCGTTCGTTGTCGCGCTGGTGCAAGCCAATTGACGGCTCATCCAACACATACAACACGCCCATTAGGCCAGAACCAATTTGCGTGGCCAAGCGAATACGCTGAGCCTCGCCACCAGATAGCGTGGTAGCGCTGCGGAGTAAGTTAAGATAGTTCAGCCCAACGTCCATCAGGAACTGCAAGCGAGCACCAATTTCTTTCAAAATCATCTCGGCAATTTTGGTCTCTTTGGCGTTAAGCTTGATGCCATTGAACCAGCCGAGCGCGTCGTCGATAGACAACTGGCAAACATCCATGATTGAATGATCGCCGACAGTAATCGCTAAAACTTCGGGCTTCAGGCGCAAACCCTTACACGCATGGCACGGTTTTTCCTGCATGAAACGTTCGATGTCACGGCGAATAAAATCGCTCTCGGTTTCTTTGTGTCGGCGCTCCAGATTTGGAACCACACCCTCATACGTTGTTTCGAATGAACGGCCCATGCCCAAGCCGACTTTATATTTCTGATTGCCGGTGCCATACATGATCATATTGATTTGCTCCGGCGTCAGCTCACCGGTCGGAACATGCAGACTAAATCCGTGTGCATCGGCCACAGCCTGAAGCTTCTTCATGTACCAGTTATCAACATTGATACGGTTGTACGGACGGATTGCGCCTTCCGCGATCGTCAACGTGCCATTTGGAATGACCAGCTCGGGGTCAACTTCCAAGCGCGAACCAATACCCGTACACACAGGGCAGGCACCATGCGGGCTGTTAAAGCTAAAGGTGCGCGGTTCGAGCTCTGGGATAGAAATTTCTGGGTGCTTCGGGCAGGCGTACATTAAACTATGTGTCCATGTTTGATCGCTATCGGCATCCAAAATTACCACCTTACCTTCGGCGACTTCCAGTGCTTGCTCAATTGATTGCACCAAGCGGCTGCGGCTCTCTTCGTCGTTCACCAAACGGTCAACAACAACTTCAATGCGGTGGCGATAGGCCTTATCGAGCTGCGGAAACTCGTCCAACGCATAGACCACGCCGTCCACACGCACGCGGGCAAAACCGGCGCGTTGATACTGCTCGGGAATGTGCTCGAAGGCACCTTTTTTATCAATGACAACCGGCGCCAAGATCATCAGTCGCTTACCAGTTGAAGTAGCAACAACTTGATCGACAATACCAGTTGTCGTTTGGCGCACCACTGCGCTGCCGTCGACTGGACAGTGCGGCACGCCAATACGCGCAAACAAGAGACGCAAATAATCATAAATTTCAGTCACCGTGGCCACAGTCGAACGAGGGTTTCGAGAAGTAGATTTTTGATCAATGGAAATAGCCGGGCTGAGGCCATCAATTTGATCGACGTCAGGCTTTTCCATGAGCCCCAAGAACTGACGCGCGTAACTCGAAAGCGACTCAACGTAGCGACGCTGACCTTCGGCATAAATGGTATCAAAGGCCAGGCTCGATTTGCCTGACCCGCTCAAACCCGTGATAACAACTAATTGATTACGCGGAATCGTAACGTCAATATTCTTTAAATTGTGTTCCCGCGCCCCTTTAACAACGATCTCATCAGCCACTAAGCACCTCCCTGTGTAGTCGATATATTATACAGGAAAAATCCGAGAAAATCGAGACCGCTAAGCTACGGACAAATCAGGCAGCCAGCTGTTCCTGAGGGTAAATATTAGCAACTCCAAAAGACAGTATATTTCCCCGTTGTCTGGTAATATCCTGCAGCCTCTCTTCCAACGCTTGTTCGGCACGATCCCTTACGGCAAGCGTCAGCACTTCCTGACTCTCGCCAATACTGACATGTAAGCGGCTGTCTCCGGTATCTCTTCTGATACCCGGGACACCATACCAACTTAATATATCCCCTATGCACTCACGTTCTTGTTTCAGCCTTGGACTCTCTATCCAAACACCAAGAATTTTGCCATCCACAAAACCTACGCCGGATATGGTTGCCTCAGCATGCTTTGGGAACCGGGCCCGTGCCCGTCGCTCCAGGGTCGCTAGCATTCCGCCCACATTATGGCGACCATTTCCTTTGCGCAGTTCGCTTTCAAGAGCTCGACGCGACAATAACGTAGCATGCGTGCTCCTTCGCAAATCAATTTCACTAGCAATATCTCCAGCTATCTTTAGCTCCGCAGCAGCAGATACTATTGATCTTGAGATGCTTCTGTTGAGGCTGCGCCGCAGCCCAAAACCAGACCGTGGCAGCGGTTGTTTGTCGTCAAATAAAACATTTCGCTCCTTTTGATGGCGAGCATTACGTGGCGGCAAATTATGACGATACTTCCCCATTAGGCTGCCAGTCTCGGTTGCGAATAACTATCACCCGGCACCAGGCCGGCTAGCACAATAGCCCCAATGTTGGCGTCCGCAAACCGCTCTTCGACGATTTCGCCCACGATATTTTTATGCTCCCGGCTCAAGTCACGACCATCACGCCTCCTACCGTATTTGAATAGGGTTACGTGATCTGGTTGATACACTTTCAGCTCACCAGCTTTACAAGATTCTAGAATCTCGCCTATATCATTCGACTGCTTTGCAAGTTGATGGGTAGCCTTAGTTGCCTCTTCAAACTTGTACACAAGCTTGCGCTCACCCTGGTCAAACCAATCTGTTTCGCTCAAAGGTACTTCCAGCTCACTGTCATTGTTTTCTTTATATTCTTCAATGACTGCAAGCGTCCGATTAAGATCAAACCCGCGCTGCAATAAACCATGCTTCATCGCCCGACGGACTTTTACTCGCATCACAAATGTCGCCCCAATCTCGGCAGGTATAACCAGTTCTGCAGACGTACCTCTGGTGCGCGAAAAGAACCTACTCACATCGCGGCGAGCATCCGCCAGCGCGTCCCATACCTGTTCCGCCGATTCCTCAGCCAGCGGACGATAAATACCAAAGGCCTCGTTTGCAGCTCTTTGCTTATAGCGAGGCTGCTGTTCTCGATTAGCCACGAGATTTGCCCTAATACCGTGACGTTTATGCGCCACCTTTTACTCCCCTTTTGGTTTTACAACCCATATCGGTAGTGTACGTGTGATTTGTAGAAAACACTAGATGTAGAGCTTACGTTTTCGTAGTAGTATTGACAACCGGATCTTATCTGTTTTTATAACTTTGCACTCTGGGGATTTGTGTGGTTTAGCGGTGCATAAACCACAACGTAACCATAAGAGGTAATACAATTATATTGACAGCCTGACAATTCGGTGTATAATCCCCAATACATTAGAGCGAAAACAGGGGCACCAATGTATTCATTTTTCGTCTTGGGGATAATCCCGGGCACCAACATTCAAATCTCGTTTCAGGCATGGTTGATTATTGCCGCCGTGATTACCTGGGGTGCGTACGCCGCAAAAGGCCGCTTGCAGCAGCTTCGACTGGTGGCCACTCCAGCACGCCAACCACTGCATGCTAGTCAGTTACATCAGCGGGTACAATAGACTCGCCGTACAACTTTAGCTCTTCAAGTAAGTACTGTTGCTCGCCTGTTAGTTTGCCTTTAGAAAGCTCTTCCAGCCGAGCAAAATACTGCGCCAAACGACTCTTTGGGCCGCCTGCCAGCAGTTTTTTAGCGCAAAATTCGTCCCACCAGGCCCGCTCTTCGGGCGTTAAGGCCTTCGGGTAGTTGCGCGCTTTGTAAAGTGGCGCCAGCGTATGCAAACGCGAGTCTTTAAAACGTGAAGCTACCTGGCTTATTTCTGCGGGCGAAGCGCTGCGCAAGTTCCGCATAGTTGCAGCATCACCCTTATCGATAAATCCGTCGTACAACCGCTCATCAACGGTGGATTCGTCATCTACCAGCGCCGTTTGCGATTGCTCGCGGCTGTCATCCATCTGCTTAACGGCCTGGCGAACTTTTTCGGCAAATTCAGCGTGGTGCTTTTTAAGCATAGCCAGATGCTTGGCAACAGTGGTAAGCGGCAGCTGCAAGCGCTCCTGCGTGACTTCGTCTTTTATGACACCGAGCGGCGCAACGGCCGGACAGCGGTTATACTTAACGGTTTTAACTGGTAAGCGCACCGCATCTGGATCACGGGTATATCTCCAAGCCTCCACAATCTCATCCACGCTCATGGCCATAAATGGTGTCGGATCATGGCGCAAGTCGTAGACCAGGGCTTCGTCGCGAGCCGTATGTTTGGCCAGTAGCACGGCGGCCGACGTGCACAATGTATCACTGCTATAACGACCGGAGGCATACACAAACGGCTGACCCGCCTCCACCAGCGCCGCGACTTTCCTTTTATCGCGCATGCTCAAAATGTAGTCGAACAGATCTTTTTGCTTAGTTTTAATAAGTTTGGCCACGGCGATGGTAGCGTGCACATCACTCAAGGCATCGTGCGCTTTGTAATGATCGAGCTTATTCAGTTTGGTCAGGAACTCCAGCCGGTTTGCGGGCTTGCCATTCGGTGCAAATGGCCACTCGATACCCTCTGGTCGCAGGGCACGCGTGATGCGCACCAAATCGAGAATATCCCACCGTGAACAGCCGTCCTTCCAGTGCCATTCGTAAGGATCGTAAAAGTTGCGGTAGTGCAAAAAACGCATGAACTCGTCGTCGAAGCGCACGCTGTTAAAGCCGGTAAAAATGGTGTCCGGCTGGACGACTTCTTCGTAGAAATACTTAAGAAATTCGGCTTCGGTAAGGCCATCGGCTAGGGTTTGCTGCGGCGTGATACCAGTAATCAAAATAGCATCTGGCTCGGGCAGCACATCAGGCGTCAGTTTTATAAGCACATTCACCGGCTCGCCGATCGGATTCAAATCCATATCGGTGCGCTGCCCAGCAAACTGCATCACCCGCGCCGAGCGGGCATTAATACCGGTCGTCTCCAAATCGTAGAAGAAAAAACTCGCAGCCATAGCTACCAGTGTAGCATCCACACCTTAACTAATTCTTAATTACGCCGGTTCCGAGCTGGTCATGAGTATACGCCCGAGACCATTTCTAATTGGCGCTGGCAATTTTATAAAGCCAAGGCCAATTAACTCGCGCGGGATCCATAGCGACTGCTTAGTTGTCCACCACTGCTCAGATTCCGGATCAAATGCACGTGGTAAACCAAATGGCAACACAGTTTCCATGCCCCTACTTTGCGCCTGGGCCTCAACACGACCAATATGAAAAGCCTGAGCAATTAAGAGCGCTGTGCGCATGCCTCTCTCATCCATAAACTCTTTTGCTTCTTTTAAGACGCCGTCCGCACCCATGCCAACGCCAGCTGAATTTGTTAAAGTACCGTCAATGACTAAGGCCGGTGGTGAATTAGTAGTTCGGGCCTGTTCTAATGTCCCCTCAAGTATCACCGGAGCATCGCACGAGTGCCCTCTGGCCAGTGCCGTCTCAGCTAAATGCCAGTTAACACTTTCTGGGTGAGTAGAAGTGCCGAAAGCCAAACCCACAACTACATCAACATCTGCCATGCGACCATGATATTGATATTCTCCGTATACGGCTGCTCGGTAAAGGCTCATGAATTACAGTTACTATACCATACAGCTATGTAGTATTCGAACTCATAGCAGCCCTTAATACAGCCTATAGGCAAATATCTATGAAGCTGTCAGCGCTTCAAGTAAGATAGGAAACTCAGGGCCGGTCATGTTGTGGCCTATTCGAAAATGGCCGTAACCATCCACTTCTATCAGTTCGGCCGAAGGAAAGGCCTCAACGATCTCTCGAGTTCGTCTTTGGATGGGGTCATCGTCATCCTTGGAATTAATAACAATGAGTTTGCCGACTCTTTTTGGCAAATCAGGGTCAAGATCATACTGTGAAAAGTCCCCGTACTTCCCTAAATAGTCAGCATAGGGGGCAACAAGCACCGCCCTTTCAACCGCGACATCCTTATGGGACGAAAACCAACGTAAAAAGAGCTCAGCTCCAGCACTGTGACAGGCAAAACGAGTCTTACTAGTGACTGTTTCTTGCTCAAATACCCTTTTCCAATCCTCATACACTGGAAAGTACGGCTTTGGAAGTGGCGGGACAACCGCCGTTATACCCACCTCGCCCAATTTTTGACGTATCCATGGAAACCAATTAGCTTCATGAGGTTTTGGTAGAGCAGGATTTAAATACCGCTCCCTTGAAGGCTTACCGTGGAGAATTACGGCATTTTCCATTGCTAATACTCGAATTCGTAACCACCCTTAATACGGATAGTTTGTCCCACATCGATGCCTTGGCGCGTCAGTTCGTGCAAAATACCCTGGCGGCGCATAATGTCACGCAAGCGTTGCACACCTTGCTC
>DASVMD010000076.1:0-49460 GCA_036384495.1 Saccharimonadales bacterium (SeqCode) | reverse complement strand
ATAGTTGGTAAGCTCGGTAAGATACGCTGGGCCGCCGACGCCTTCGAGGTAGCCGTTGTTTCTGAGGCGATCGGCCAGGGTGAGCACATCGATGGCTTCGCGGCGTTCGTAGAGCTGTTTTATGGCTTCATAAATGCGTTGGTGACGGGCCTCAAAGAAATCTTCGACGGCAATGGCATCGGCAATTTTAACGATGGCATCGGTGTCAATCAAGATTGCGCCGAGCAAGCTGGCTTCGGCCTCGGTGTTCTGCGGTTGTTGCTGGGGGGTGTTCGGCTCCATAATTATGATTCTAGCAGCTCACCGCCACCGAAGATATTGCTTATGGTTGATATGTCTTGCGGCGGCGCCTCACTTGACACGGCTACCCCTGTTGGAGCACTGGCTTTGGCGTTTTTGTCCACCGTGCACTCAATGGAGATGTTTTTGCCAGTCACCTCGGCAATGGTGTCCACCAGTTTTTTGCGATTCCCTGCCTCGTTGATGCGCTTTTGGTGAAAGGCAAAGGCAAAGGCCAACTGGAGGCCGTCATCTTCTAGGAATGTGGGTTGAGCCATGCGGACCACGCCGTACAGGGTATTATGCTTCTTTTTAAGCGCTTGCAAGATGTTTTGCCAGGCGCTTTCATCGAAGTCTACGGCTGCTTTGGGAGGCTCTGGAGCTGCTTTGGGAGCTTCTGGCTGTGGTTTTTTCTCTGTTTTTGGTGCGGGCTTTGGGGGCTCCTCGGCTATTTTTACTGGTTCGGCTTTTGGCGCTGCTTTTTTGTTTGGTGAGGCCTGCAACAGCACTATTTCTAGGAAGCGCTCGGGATTGTGGGCCGCGGGCACCTCTAGCAGCTGGCTTAAGAGAGCCAGGGCTTGATCTGAGCTAAGCGCTGCGGAATTATCGATCAGTTGTTGGCGAACCCGGACGGCCAGTTGCTTGGCGATAGCGGCGGCTTGGAAGCCTTGATCGTATAGCTGTGTAAGCGATGACATGATGGTGGCCGCCTCTGCACCGGTGGTGACGGCCTCTAAAAGCGCGGTAATAGCCTCACCAGATGGGAGACCAAGCAACTGTTGAACTGCGTGCGCATCGAGCTTTTTGCTGTGGCTACTGGCTTGATCAAGCAGACTGATACTATCGCGGAAGCTGCCTTCGCCGTGCTCTGCCAGCAGTTCCAGGGCTTCGTCGCTGACATCAATTTTCTCCTTTTTAGCCATGTCTTTGAGGTGTGCTACCACCTTAGCTTTGTCGACGGGCCGGAAACTAAAGCGCTGCGTGCGGCTAATAATGGTCTCGGGGAGCTTATGGGCATCGGTGGTGGCCAAAATGAACACCACATGAGCCGGTGGCTCCTCCAGCGTCTTTAAGAGCGCATTAAACGCCTCGCGAGTGAGCATGTGCACCTCATCGATGATGTACACCTTATATTTAGCGCTGGTAGGCGCCACATACACCTTATCGCGCAGTTCGCGGATTTCGTCGATGCGGCGGTTGCTGGCGGCATCTATTTCGATAATGTCCATATGCGCGGAGTCGTCGTCATATGGCAGGCCGTTGATTTCGTGGGCCCAGATGCGCGCAATGGAGGTTTTACCGACACCACGCGGTCCAGTAAACAGATAGGCATGGCTAATCCGCCCCTGTTTTAAGGCCTGCTCCAAGGTGTCGGTGACATGTTCCTGTCCCACGACATCTTTCAGCTTCTTCGGCCGGTGTTTCCGGTATAGCGCTTGCCCCATAGTCTATCTATTATAGCGCTTTTAGGAGACCGGTGTGTTGTAGTATTCGCGGTACTACTTAAAAAGAGTATGTGTTTGATGGAAGGAATCTGCGGTGAGCAACTGGTATATCAACCCAAGAATCGCCGCTACGGCAACGGTAAGTATCGTACGAAGTATTGCGCGCTGAAGCTTAGTACGTTTTGTGTCTGTTGCTGAGCTATGGCCAAATAAAGATAGAAATAACATGTCAGCAATCCCCTTGTCGAGGTTGAAACCTACCTGATTTTGCGAACCACTATACCATCTTGCGTAGGGTTCCTTGCCGAGCTGCTCGGCTTCTATCATACGGTCCTGGTTGGCCTGTACATCTTTCGCCAAGGCTGCACCGAGCTGGGCTTGAGCAGCTTTCGATGCTTCCCGGACTTGGATTTCGGCACGTTGAGGATCGACAGGATCCGGAGTTTCTTCCATGTTCCAGGCTTTTATTGTTGGCTTCCGATCCACCGTATGCCTTTTGGTTAGAGGGCAGCTTCGAGAGCGGCCCACTCTGCTGCGGAATCGTCTTCAGGGACGTTAACGCTGACTTGATCACCTGGTTTGGCTTTGAAGTACGTTACACTGGCGAGCAGAACGCGTAGCTTGCGGCCGTTAACTTCTACGAAGTAGTGTCCATTTTCGAGTGTAAGCGTGCCAACGACCTGCTTGCGCGGGATTGGGCCGATTTGCTTGTATAGGAATGCGCCATCTTCAGCGATAGTCAATTTAAGGATGTCGCCCTGTACTAATTTGGACTTAGAAGCGTAGTTGGCTGGTACGGGATAGGTTTTGCCATCTGAACCGACCATGTTTTGGCCATCAAAGACGCCTTCAATCACCTTACCCAGCGTGTCTTCGCGGGCAATCGGCGCAACCTTGTCATCGTCGCCCACGAGGCTAATAAGCAACTCAGTAGCTGCCGCAAGACTCGTCTCGGCTTCTTGGATAAGGGCTCGGAGGCGTTTTACTTGTTTGTCTGGTACGTCTGGCATGTCTGTCTCTCTCGTAAGTGTTTATCTTGGTACACTTTCCCCTTAAAATTACCATGTTTGTTAAATCAAGTCAAAAAAAGTTAATTATCTGTGGATAAGTGGCGACTATGTAGTCAAGACAAGGATTTGCGCGAAAGTAGGATAAAACCCTACTTTCGGGAAAGCAAGTAGCAAAAACCGCCCCGGTATAGAGGCGGTTTTTGAGGTATCGAGGGCGATTAGGCCAGTTCGACGGTTGCGCCAGCTTCTTCCAAAGCTTTTTTGGCTTTTTCGGCGTCTTCTTTTGCAGCCTTTTCGAGGACTGGCTTAGGAGCGCCATCGACGACAGCCTTAGCTTCGCCAAGACCGAGACCGGTAAGATCCTTAACAGCCTTAATGACTGCGACTTTTTGAGCGCCGGCATCCTTAAGGATGACGTCGTATTCGCTCTTTTCGTCAGCAGCTGCAGCAGCTTCGCCGCCAGCAGCAGGACCGGCAACAGCAACAGCTGCAGCAGCTGGCTCGATGCCATATTCGTCCTTAAGGATTCCCTTAAGTTCGTTAACTTCCAAAACAGTCAGCCCGGTAAGCTGTTCTGCTAATTTCTTTAAATCTGCCATATCAGTAGATTTCCTTTCTTAAAATTAATTGGCGGCTTTCGCTTCAACACCGTCAAGCAATGCGTGCAAGTTGCCTGAAAGGCCACTGGTAACATCGTTGAGAGGAGAGATAAGCGTAGCCATAACCTGAGCGATAAGCTCGTTTTTGCCAGGTAGACCTGCTAATGCTTTGACATCATCTGCGCCTACAAATACGCCGTCGGCACTGATGCCGCCAACAAATTGTAGGGTTGGATTCTGCTTTGCAAAGGTGTTGAGTACCTGTGCGGCGGCTACTTCGTCTTCGCCGTTAAAGGCGTAGAGAAGCATGCCTTGTAGCTCGCTCGTATCAGCTGCTTTAAGAGCATCGTTGCCTTTGAGCGCTTGAATAACCAAGCGGTTCTTGACGACTTTGACCTTGGTGCCGTTTGCTTTCGCATCGCGGCGCAGCTGCTGGAGAGCTTTAACGGTGGTGCCTTCGTATTTGGCAACCACAGTCATTTTTGAGGAACTTAAGAGATCGGCAACTTCGCCGACGACGTCGTTCTTCTGATTTTTGGTTAGAGCCATGTAATTTCTCCGAATTACTTAGTTTAGTCGCGGCTATCGACCGGCGCCGTAACTCGTTGCCAAACAAAAACGCCAATGGCTTTTGAAGACCAGAGGCGTGCAAACTATCAGGATAGATTTGTTTGTACCTCGGCGACTTTATCAAGACTCATAATTGCTTATTTGTCCGTCGCTGTCTCTGGCAACTTAGCTACATTTTACTACAAATTACCTCAAGCTGCAAGCAGTGCGACCACGCCGAGATCATGCAGCGCGGCTTCCCTTGCGGGTGATTGCAGCTGCCTAGCGCTTTCAATCATGGTGAGCCGATTATGGGCAACAAAATCAATGTCCGGCTTCAAGGCCGTTAAAACCATATCGCCGACCATCACCAGATGATCAACGCGCTCATCAACGGTGCTCGCAGGGTCAAGTGTGCGATCGCGATACACGTAGCGATACTGTCCCGCAGTGTCTTTTGCGATTACCGATTCACCGTCCGGCCCTCTGTATAAACGAGGTGTTTCGGGTGCTACTGCCGGTGGTCTTCCGTAGGCCATGATTTAGTACTCTATCTCAACGCCGTAGCAGTCAAGCAGATCCCCCTCGTGGATAATTGGCACTCTTGGTTGCTCTGCCTGCTTAGCGGCCAACGCCCCGGTACGCCCCAGCTCTTGGATGTGGTCGAACTTGCTTCTTAAGTGTTCGCCTTCGGCATGTTCTACTGCCTCCCAGTCTATATCGTCACCTGGGGTATATATTTGATATTCTGTGCCTACCATAGTCTTCTCCTTTGACATTAAAAAAGCTCCCTGTTCGTGGCGGGAGCTGATTGCTTTTGAAATATGCGAAAGCGCCCGCTAGGTCGGGATGAGAATCACGAGGCCGAGATTGCGCTTAGTACACATACCACCATAGTTGCACGCTGCCCGGCCCATGTCAAGCTTTGTTGTTGACAAAGTGGGAATGCAGGCATATCATCAAGAGTTGTGAAAGCAATTCACCAGACAGTCATCAACACAATGTTCTGCCAGCCATATGGCGGTTCATTTGTGATTGCCGCCTAGTCTGGAGTACCGTTTTGCGAGAGAATTAAGCACGAGAGGTCTCCGGGGGAAATCCGGAGTTTTTTTATGAGTGAGAACAACGTTTTACATGCACCACAATTAGAGACTGGTGTGCGTATATTTGAGAGATGTGATCAGCAAGGTGCTGACTACGAGCCTTTTTATCCTGATAGTATAGCTCAAAACGCGTTGGGAGATATTGTTAAGGCCCACCAACTTAAAATTGACCGGCTCGGCACTGCGCACAGGCTTTTTGAAGTGCCAATACCACCTTCAGCTGATGCTCAAGAATTCGCCGCTCTTACGGGCAGAACAGCCATGATGCTTTATTCTCCGTATCTCATGACAGTTGATTTGGCCAGTGCAACAGATTGTAATGAAGCAAGTCAAAAAGCAAAACAAAGGATGATTCAAGTTGAGCGTGGATGCTCGCTTGGCTTTGTGTTTGGCCTAAAGTCCCCTGAATTTGAGTGGGAACCTGAAGATCCGGCACATAAGCGCATCCGCACTTGCCTAGAACTCTTTTCTCTACCAGTAGCGTGTTTACGAGTAGAAGACCCGACTGCATTTGTTGATGCTATGCAGGAGTTTGCTACTACGCTCCAGGCACCTGCTAATTAATACTTGCTTATTATTTTGACGAATTGTCGAGTTGTTGCAGCTTGTACTGCGTGTAGCGCTCGGCCGCCAGACGGGTTAGGGCTGGGTCTTCGTCGGAGTTAACGAATTTCATGGCTTCGGCCATCAGAGGGTGGACTTCGGCGAGTTTTTCGTGCATTTCGAGGACTAATTTACGGTAACCAGGGTGGCCTTGCGGCGTGGTGCGCAGTTCGTGCAAGTGGAAAGCTTCGCGGGCGTTGTAGGTGACTTTCCAGCGCATTTTGTGGCCGAGCAAGGTTGCATATTGTGCTTCGAGCTCGTATCCGGATGACTGCAGCAGGCTGTGGAGCTTGAGACTAATGTCGAAACAGGCTTCAAATTGTTCGGTGAGACCGGCTTCTTCTACTAGGGCTGGTACGTCGTAGCCGTAGCGCGGTGTGAGCATTTGCCAGTTCATGTCATCGACCATGCGGTGGCGCTGCAAGTCGCGGAAAATACCGTAGTCGCAGAAGAGATCCCAGCTGTAATGAGCCTTTTCGATTGCTCGCCCCGGACGATGGCGGCGGTTGAGCCGTTCGCCCATGTAGGTCTTAAAAACTTCAACTTTTTTGTCGTAGGGCCAGGCGTTTACTTCTGTTTGGAGCTCGTCCAGCGATAGGCTGCTGTGCTCATAGAGCATATCCGGTACGAGCAATAATTCGTTCTTCGGCCAGAAATCTACCAGTGTTGCAGGTTGGTTTTCGCTATTCGTGTGATTACTCGGAAGATAGTCTTTGGCCAGATCCTTGACCGCTTTATAGGTGTTTGCGCGGTAAGCAATAGCTGCGCCGCCACGTTCTGGTTTATCGGCACGTTCCAAGAACATAGGGACGATCTTGCGAGATTCATCCAGCAAATCTTGGCCGGTGGTGCGGGCTTCGGGCAGTTCGTCGCTTAACAGATGCATAATCAAGCTCTCTAAAGCTTGGCCAGAGGCATAAATACCGACTGTTGACTGCACGGCCACCGGTAGCACGGGCCGAATGGCGTCGCAAGCTTGGGCGCGGGTGGCGCCTTTCCAGGCTACGTCGCGCTCGGCTTCGGGTACGTCAGAGGCGTTACGGATGTGGTCGGTGAGCTGGCGGACCATCACCGAATACAGCTCAAAAATGGTGT
Source organism: Saccharimonadales bacterium (SeqCode) (assembly GCA_036384495.1). GTDB lineage: Bacteria > Patescibacteriota > Saccharimonadia > Saccharimonadales > UBA4665 > JAQGHB01. The sequence goes on along the minus strand of DASVMD010000076.1, from coordinate 42,777 downwards.
CCATAGCTTTTTCGTACTGTTTTTTGACGCTGGGCTTGAGCTCCGGCGGCGTGTAGTACTTAAATTTGCCGTTTTTATCCTTTTGATCGAAGTAAATGTAGCGAGTAGACTGCTCCAGATATGATGCCAGGCGACCCCATTCAAGCTTTTTGGTGAGCAGGTTGGAGGCATTTTCGACCACTACGTGGGTGCCACTGAGCTGCTGCACGGAGTCGTCGCCGTAGGCGGTAATAACCCGCTGCAATAACTGGGCGTCTTTGTCGGCCTTATCGGCAAATTCGTCGAGGATGGTGATACGCATATCGTCGCCACGGCGGCTGAGGCGGGCCATGGCGGCAGCGATGGTAACCGGACTGAGCTTATCACTAAAAGCATAGACGTTGCCTTCGGTGCTGGTGACGGCCTCGGCTAGATACGTGGTGCCTGATTTGGTTATTGTGTATGCGCCTTCCTCACTCTTGAGCACGTACGGCTCATCTGCAACTGGCTCTTCGGAGGTAACCGACAGCGGTGGCTCGTGTGGCGCGGGCAGATCTTTTTGGTCGATAACCTGCTTGATCGAGGTGGGCGGCTGGACATCGGTGGCTCGAGGCTCGCGCACAGCTAACTCTTTAGAAACGAGATTCCAGATAGCATCAGCTACGGAGTCTTTGTCATCGGTGGCAAATACCACTGGCAGATTACGCTGGCGGGCTTCCCAGAGGTAGCCGGCTCGTACACGCTCCAAAAACGATTCGTCCAAATTATCAAAACGCTCGCCGTTATAGCGATCGCCAAGACGCTCGCGCAGCGTAGTCACGGGTGCGTCAAGCACCACGCATAAATCCGGTTCTACACCGTCAACAGCGAAGGTAATGATGTTATTAATAGTGTCGTAATCTGGTACATCGCCTCGGCCGTAGTACTGAATTGCTAGAGTCGTCAAATAATTGCGATCTACCAGGCAAATAACACCGTGTTCCACGCTTTGTTTGATAACTTGTAGGCTCTGAGCGCGCGCAGCATTATAGAGTAGCACCTCTGTTCGGGTGTTCATGGGGTAGCGCGGGTCTTGGGTAAGCTGGCGAAGAGCGCGAGCCGTAAGATCGCTTTGGCTATCTGGCTCACGCAGCAATCGCACAGGCAAACCGGCAGCCTGCAAGCGTGATGCTAACTCCTGTAATTGGGTGGTTTTGCCAACACCCTCAGGGCCTTCTAAAACGATATACTTACCTCTATTCATACGGCAATCCCTCAATTTTAAGCGGCATGCTGCGCTGGTCTTTGTAGGCTTTAGGCAGCATCATATCTGGCGACCAAGTTTTAATAATGGTCTCTAGGTCGGTTCCCTGCTGGTATTTACCGCTAAAACCGCCATCGCGACCCTGGCCGTAGTTGCCTTCGACTTCGCCAGTTTCCACGAATACCGCCTGAGCAATGCGTTCGCCCACGGGCAACAGCACGGTTTCGCGCTCGTTGAGGTTGTAGATTTCCAGCGTTAAGCGGTTGATATAGCCTGGGTCAACCCAGCCAGCGTCAAAGCAGACAGCTACGCCATTGCGGCCCCAGCTAGAGCGAGATTTAACTTCGTAGGCGCCCGGCGGCTTAATGCCAAAGAATTCGTGCGTATGGGCCAGGATGCGTTCGCGCGGCTTGAGGCTAATCACTGGATGATCGAGCGGAATGTTCTCGACAGGCTTAAAGCCGTTTAATTTGCACCATTCGCCGTGCGGCATGGCTTTGTAGGGGCCGTCAAAGTAGCGCTCTACATCTTCGCGGTCGAAGGGGTTATAGATTGTCCGGTCTTGCATCCGCTCAATGCGGTAGAAATGATAGCCCAGGGTAACATCAAGGCTGGCGTGACTAACATGCTTGGGGTTAAACGGATGGCAAACAATGTGCCCGTCATCGAGCGCTTGGCGAATCTGTTTGTTACTAAATACGGCCACGGTTGGTACTCCTCCAGAACTTTGGTCTTATTGTAGAGGAGCCAGGCCGGTTAAGGCAAGTACAATAATAATGTGATTTTTACGCAAATAGGTGTCGCAGAACTGCTAATGCTTATTTACAGCGGCTGACACTATATCTTCATAGGTTTGTTGTGCTTTGTCCTTAAGATCTAAGAGGCTGCCATCATTAAGAATAGTTATATCCGGGACTATGCTTGCTCGTTCACGTTCCGTAAGGTCGTTTTTATCCTGATCGCCGAAGTTCGGGCGCTGCACTTCAATAATAAGGCCACCGGCTTTGCGGATCTCTGCGGCATCGGCCGGAAAACGCACGCCGCCAATTAAGGCCAAATCCACCGGAGGCGCCTCTTGTATGCGGCGGATGATCTCTCTGTACCAAATGCCGCCGTCCACGACTTTGGCCAGATAGCCGCCGAGCCACTGTAACAGCGTGCGAAAGTGGTCTTTGTTCTCGGGAGTAATTACTGAGTTGGCTTTAACCGGGTTTGCCTCGATGTCGCGCAGATACTCGAAGAGCTTTTCGTAGTACTCGGGGTGGCTCTTGAGTCGCTCGGGGGTAATTTTAAGCGTATCTATATCTGTTGTGGCGTGCGTGCGGGTTGCTAGTATATCCGGTAGAGCTGTCAACCATGTATTTAAGGCGTCAATATCATCGGGGCGTGGTGAGCCAAATGAACGCAAATCATTGGCCACCTCGGAAATTAACAGAGATGATTCGTAGGTCGCAAAGCTGGGCGCGCAGGCGGCTAAATCGGCGGCAAAGGTGGTTTTGCCGTGGCCGATGCCGCCTGTCAGCCCAATGATTGTCATGGTTACAGTATAGCGAGACTAGGCGATGTTGGCGATATCAACAGCGATGGATGGACCCATGCTGGTGCTAACGTGCGCGGTCTTGAAGTAGTTGCCCTTGACGCTCGAAGGCTTGTTAGCCTTAATGCTGGCCAAAATTGCCTGAACGTTTTCCAGCAGGCGTGCCTCGGTGAAGCTGACCTTGCCAACGCCCATGTGGACGATACCAGTAGTGTCGACGCGGTATTCAACGCGGCCGGCCTTGGCTTCGGCAACTGCTTTAGCGATATCGGTGGTGACGGTGCCGCTCTTTGGGTTGGGCATGAGGCCACGCGGACCCAGCACGCGAGCGTATTTGCCGAGTTTTGGCATCATGGCTGGTGTGGCAATCAAGATATCGAAGTCCATGGTGCCTTTGTCGAGTAGCTTAAAGAGATCTTCCTCGCCGGCGATGTCTGCGCCAGCTTTTTTAGCAGCTGCAGCGTCGTCACTCAGTACGGCTATCTTAATGGTTTTACCGGTGCCGGCTGGCAGTAGCACGTTGTCACGGATGTTCTGATCGGCGTGGCGTGGATCAACACCGAGATTGATGTGCAATTCTACGGTGGCATCAAACTTAACATGACTGGTCTTTTTAGCCAGCGCAATGGCTTCTTCGAGAGTGTATTTTTTGTCGGCTTCAAGTTGCTCGGCGTTTTTGCGGAAGCCTTTGCCGCGGCGCTCTAGGCGGGAACGAGTTGGCACCACGGGCGCTTTAGGCTTTTCGGCAGCTTCACCGCTGGCTTTGCGTTCTTCTTTGGCTTGGGCTTCTTCGGCTTCGGCCAGAGCTTTGGCGCTGCGCTTGCCGGCCTTGGCTACCTTAGGCTCCTCTGCAGATTCGGTAATTTCCAATTCTTCCACAGGTGCTTCGGCTTCAGCGGGTTGTGCGGTAGCAATCATTTCCTCGAGCTCGGCAATTTTGAGTTTCGGATTAACATCCTCAATGCCCATTGCGGCCAGTTGTTCTAATAATTCTTTCTTGGTCTTTGCCATGATGTTCTCCTTCGTGGTGCAATCGGCTTCTATAGCCTCCCACAATTATTTAATCTGTAAGGTGTCTTACTACTTCGGGCTCTTCAACGGCAACATAGCCTAACTGTGCGGCTGTAAGCGGCGCTAAGTCGCTGGTGTCCAGGCCCTGCTCTCGTCGTTGCTGTATTGTATCGAACGTCTCGCCTTGATTGACGATATGACCTACAGGTACGGTGATCTCGGGCGACGCCAGTATCTGTCCCCTTCCATTACGTGCCATTATTGGACCTCCTGCTGGCCTGGAGCTTTAGCTACAAATTCAATGACTCGATTTGCTTGCGTCCTGACGCTGTGATTCCAGCGAAGTTCCTCAGGATTCAGGGTGCCAAGTAGCTCGCCCAAGCCCTGCGTAGTTTGTGGTGACAAGCCCTGCAGTACTTCTTCCACGTAAAGTGGAGGTTGTTGGCCTTTAGCAAATCGCTGCAATCCGTTGAGCGCTGTTTGAGCGGTCAACGAGCGTAGTTCGGTGGAAACTTGGCTGTCCTCGGCGTGCTCTGCAGCGCGCTCGGTAATGGCGATCTGACCGCTTATTAGGGTCTCAAGTTCTGAAAAATTAAGTTTTTCGCGTTGAGACATACTAGCCCTCGACTTCTACGCCCATGCTGCGAGCAGTGCCGGCAACCATTTTTTTGATGGCTTCGACGTCTTCGGCGTTCATATCGGCCGCTTTGGTTTCGGCGATCTTAGTGAGCTGCGCATCGGTGAGTTTTTTAGCGATCTTTTCGCTGTTCGGCTTGCCGGAACCCTTTTGGATGCCGAGTTCAGCGCGGATCAGGTCGTCGGTAGGCGCACCGACAACACGGAAGTCCATGGTGCGATCATCATAAATGGTGATGTGCGCGGTAACCATTGCGCCCTGCATTTCGCGGGTAGCGTCGTTAAATGGATTAATAAAATCCATCATGTTTACACCGTACTGACCGAGCGTGCTACCTACTGGAGGTGCAGCGCTGGCCTGGCCGGCGCGGATTTTCATCTTTAAATTAGCTTTTACTGCTTTTGCCATAGTGATGTTCGAACGGAGTCTAGCTCAACGTTCTCCTTCCCTTTCTATATTAATTTAGACAGAAGTGCGTAACTACACTATTGTACTACAGTTCACCTCTGTTGTCTAGGCATCAGATCTATCGCGTGGTTGGAATCTATTGTATGCTGTGATGCCTGCTCCTATCACAATGAAAGTTGTTATAGGATCTGTTCCAGCAACAGTGCCTCCAGCTAAGGCCTCTACTCCAAGCTGAACTGTACCTGCTACAAATAATGCTGCAACTGCTTTCTGAAGAGACTGAGTGTCCTCCTGAGATGGCTGTAGATCCTCGTTACGCGTCATAGTTTATTTAGACCCTCTTTACCTGTAGGCCATCCAGTTCAACCGGCGTTTCACGGCCGAACATATTGACCAAGACTTTGAGCTTGCCCTTAGCGGGATCAATCTCGTTTATTGAGCCGTCGAAGCCCTTGAATGGACCGTCGATGATATTGACAACCTCACCGATGTTAAAGTCGATTTTGTGCTTGGGCTGTTCAAGACCCATGCGCTTCTGGATTTTTTCGATTTCTTCGGGTTCTACAGGGGTAGGATCGGTGCCGGAACCGACAAAACCGGTAACAGATGGCGTATTGCGTACGATGTACCAGGCATCTTCCGAGAGCTTCATATGCACCAGAACATACCCCTGGAAAATGCGCTTTTCGACGACTCGGCGTTTACCGTTCTTGATTTCGATCATTTTTTCTTTAGGAACCAAGACTTCAAAGATTTTGTCGGCCATGTCCAGGCTATCGGCGCGCTGGCGGATGCTTTCAGCGACTTTCTCTTCGTAGCCGCTGTAGGTGTGGATGGCGTACCATTGTTTGCTTGTGTCGTAGCGTTTGCTCATAAATTATCCTCTTACTTTAGTAATATGTTTCTAAATAACTTGTCGAGTCCGAAGTCTACCAGAGCGACTAAGCCCCCGAAGACGATGGCAAAAACCAGTACCGCACCGGTGAGGCGACGGCTTTCGCCCCAGCTTGGCCAGGTGACCAATTTGAGCTCCTGATAGCTCTGGCGGAAGTACTTAGGCACCAGAATGCGGCTAATAATGCGGAATACCTTGAATTTGCCCAGCCATCGTCCTAAGCGGCCGATTGGGCCGGTTACGGGACTCGTAACTTTACCGCTGGCAGATTTGACACGCGAAACAGTGCTTGGCTGCTCATCTGTTTCGGCGGCTTTGAGTGCCTTCTCGCGGAAGGTTTCAGGGTTCTTTACTCGTCGCTTTGCCTGTTCTTTGTCAGCCATGATTTCGCTTCTCCCACCGTTACTCGCCCAATTAAAAAGCCTACAGCATTTGTAGGCGATTGAAGTCAAGTATATCAGGCAGGAGCTCAGGGGTCAAGCGAGTTTGCAGTAGATTTGCTATAGTACCTGTATGACGCTTGCGCTTATCTGTTTTATCGTTGTCTGTGCTCTGGAACTCTTTTTGTGGCTGCCTTCGCTATGGCGCTGGCATAAGCTACTGGCTAATCTGTTAGGCCTGCTCGTAACGGTGTCCAGCGCGCTGTTATTTGGCTTCTTCCCAACGGTTTGGGCCGGCATACTGGTGTTTTTTAGTGCCTACCGCGTGATTAACTTGCTGCGCGTAGCCGAGGGCAATAGCCAAGCCGATTACATGTTCACGGTGGCGCGACGCTCCAGTTTTTGGCTGATTAGCATTCAGATTGGAATGGCTCTGCTGGCTGCAGCCCACAATTTGCTGGGTCTTGGTGTGTTGCCGTATCTGTACCTGTTAGCTGGCTTGCAACTTGTGATGGCAGTGATTTTGTATGCTTCCACCCGTCGACACCTCAAAACCAGCCAACCGCCAGTTATAGAGGAAGCCTATGCCGACCGCGATCTGCCTAGCCTGACGGTAGCAATTCCGGCCCGTAATGAGACTGAAGATCTGCAACAGTGTCTGGAATCATTGGTGGCCAGCACCTATCCGAAGTTAGAAATTCTGGTGCTCGACGACTGTTCGCAAAGCCGCCGCACCACCGAGATTATCCGTGATTTTGCCCAACAAGGCGTGCGCTTCGTGGCTGGTGAAGCCCCGCCTGAGGAGTGGGTGGCCAAAAACTACGCTTACCAGCAGCTTACGAAGCAAGCTAGCGGCGAATTACTGCTATTTTGTGGCGTTGACACCCGTTTTGAGCCGGACAGCCTAAGGGTATTAGTAGAGACTCTGCTGACCAAAAAGAAGACCATGCTCTGCGTTATTCCCCATAACCGGCGCCAAAGGGGCTCGCTACAATCTCTATTAGTGCAGCCTGGGCGATATGCTTGGGAATTGGCTCTTCCACGACGCTGGCTGGAGCGTCCACCCGTGCTGAGCACCTGTTGGCTGATTACTGCTGCAGCGCTGCATGCCGCCGGAGGCTTTAAAGCGGTCAGCCGCAGTCATTCGCCAGAGAGTCATTTTGCCCGTTTTACGGCTCGCACCAGCGACGGTTACAGTTTTGTGCAAAGTAGCGCGCAAATTGGCCTTTCGAGCCTTAAGGGCTTTAGCGACCAGCGTGCCACGGCAATCCGCACTCGGTACCCACAGCTGCATAGGCGCGTGGAACTAGTCGGAGTAGTTAGCCTGATAGAAGCTGCCAGTCTCTTGGCGCCGTTTGGGCTGGTGATATACAGTGTGGTCGTTGAGAACTGGCCGCTACTAGCGGTTAATCTGGTAATCAGCATTCTACTGGCCATCGTATACGGGCGAATCGTAACGCTCACCTATCGCTCCCTCGTCATTTGGAGCATTCTCGTAGCGCCATTCGCGGTTTTGTATGACATCGGGCTCCTCAACTACTCCATGTGGCAATACGAATTCGGCGAAGTCATCTGGAAAGGCCGGAATGTCTGCATCCCTGTTATGCGAGTGATTCCAAATCTACCTAAACGCAACCAGTAGGGTATAATTACCGGTATGGCAGGCTCTCCGGAACAAGCATCTACAGATCTTGAGCGCGCTCTTGACCGATTCGCGGCTCAAACCCTTCTAGGCCGCGTCGTGGAGCAATTGAACTACATTGATGGCCAAGGATTGCTTGCCCTCATTGGGCAGAATGCTTTTGATAATACGTCTACTAAGCCGACTGCTAGTCACTACTTATTTTAGATTCGGGACAAAAATTGTGAACGTGGAGCCTTGATTGAGCTCGCTGGTGACGGTGATTTCGGCATGGATCAAATGGGTGAGTTTCATGGTTACGTATAGACCCAGACCAGTGCCGTTGGCTTCGCGGGTGCGGTAGTCTTCGGAACGGAAAAACTTCTCAAAAATGCGCTCCTGGTCGGCCTTGCTGATGCCAATGCCGGTGTCTTGCACGGCAAAACGTACGCCTAAGGGGCTGGCCTCTGCGCGAATAGTCACCGAGCCTTTGGCGGTGTATTTGAGCGAGTTCGTAACGAAGTTTTGCAGGATTTCGCGGACATAGAGGCGGCTGGATTGTAATAGTTCAAGTTTGGGGTCAATCTCGGTTTTGATTTCCAGACCCTTGGCAGTGGCTTCGGGCGTGTAGCTGCTAACCAGCTCAGTGACAAGATCGTGAACGTTAATTGGCTCCACGGTAAGCTCTAGTTTGCCGCGTTCGGCACGACTCAGTGTAGAGAGATCGTTAATCATGTCGGCCAAGAAAAGCACCTGGTTATGGGCTTCTTTGAGAGCCTTTTTGATAGCTGTGGGGTCACCTTTTTCAAGGATAAATTCGGCGTTGCCCAGATTGCCTTCGGCAATGGCAATCGGCGTGCGAAGCTCATGGCTCACAACGCTAATAAACTCGTCACGCTCTTCTTCGAGCGACTTTTCGCGAGTAATGTCACGCAGCAAAATCACGTAACCGCTCTGCCCCTTTTCGCCGTAGCCCAGCTTTACGGGTGCAATGCTAATGTACAGATTAATGATGCTGTCGTCGTGATACTTGAGCCGTAGGTCACGGTTAGTAGTGGGCACAGTGGTAGACTTGATGGTTTCGATAATATCAAACGGCTGCCCCTCTTTGTCGAACGGCCGAAACAACGTGCCCAGAGCACTGCCTACGGGGATGGTGTTAACATCCAAGATATTCAAAGCGGCGGCGTTATACATGACGATATTGGTGTTTTGGTCGATGGCAATCACGCCGTCGGCCATGCTGTTCACTAGGCTGGTGAGGCGCTGGTGGTCCAGCGCGTCTGAGGGTGTTTCAGTAGACGTAAGCGGCATGAGGCTATTATGTCACACCGCTAGGATGTTGTCAGTACGGGTTGGTGTCCACGCATCTCTTTACGGATACGCTTTAGATCTGGCAGGACTTTGGCCATGGCGCCCCAAAAGTCTGGTCCGTGTCTGAGGATTTGCGTGTGGGTGAGCTCGTGAAGCAGCACGTAGTCGATGCAATCCCACGGTAGCTCCATAAGAAACAGATTGAGCACAATGTTTTTATTTTGGTCGCAGCTGCCCCAGCGACCTTTGAGGCGTTTGATTGTCACGGAGCCATATTCAAATCCATGCGTTTCGGCCAGCGCAGCAAGGCGTTGTGGCAACAATTTCTCAGCTTGAGCACGTAGCGCTTTAATGCTGGCTGTTTCGGCGGCTTGTTGCACTTTTGGATCTGTGGCAGCCATATAACCGGGGTGACTGATATAAATTTCGGAGGCCATAACCCGCGACTTGACCGATGTTGCACCGGGTCGCTCAACTAGGTGCAAATGGTGTGCTTTGCCAATTGCCTGGCCGTGGCTAAGGTGCTTAGGTGGCTGGCGTTGGGCTTCGATCCACCCCAGTCGTGATTTAGCAAAAGCCAGACCTGCTTGATACGGCGTCCAGGTAGGAATGCTCATCTTGACCGTGCCATCGGAGGCAATGCTGAGCTTTAGGCTGCGGCTCGATTTGCGTTTATAAATGGTGACTGAGATGCGCTCATTGAGCGCGAACTGCTTAAATGCCATAGTTTTTTGTTACCGAATTGAGATGTTGCGGCGAGTCATATCAACGCGCCCTTGCGAGTTAGGTACCAGATTGACCATGCCAGGTTTTACTACTTTGGCATTAGCGTCGTCCAGGCTCAAAACACCGAGGTCGCGCAGCTTACTGATCACCGCGCTTTGCTGCATGTTAAAGAGGTGCTTGCCGCTGACCACCACGTAATCCTCGGCGACAACCGGATTTTGCATGCCGCCAACGACGTTTTCAAAACTACTGCGATCCCAGCTGGCAGCATATTTGTCGTCGGCGCGTCGACGGTCGCGCTTTTGGTTGCGGCTAAAGGCGGTGTCGGCATCCATCTGGAACCAAACTAACAGCGGTGTAGCGTGGCATTTGCGGGCTAGGTTACGCAGCTCGTGACGCTGCTTGGCGCGCAGTGAGTTCATGTCGTAGGCAACAGATACACCGGCCGACAAAAATTCCTCAGTCATATAGTTCATGAGATGCGTGACGATGGCGTTTTCTTGCTTGTCGTAACGGGGGTTATCAAACAGTTCGCCACGGATACGGTCAGCCTGTAAATGCGCAGCCTGAACATTGTCGCAAAATTGACGCGCAAAGTAGGTTTTGCCGGAGCCTGGAAAGCCGTAAAACAGCAATAAGAAGGGCTTGGTTGGATAAATCTTGGCCATGTCGTTACATTTATAGCAGATTTTGCGCACGTTGAAAAGCCAAAACAGATGACAAAATATCATTTTTCGATTATGATGGAGCCTGGCGTTCTAGGGGCATAGTACAACGGTTAGTATAAAGGTCTCCAAAACCTTAGATCGTGGTTCGATTCCACGTGCCCCTGCCATAATATTGCCATATTTACAATTATGTATCGTTAGAGTATAATCACTTTTAATGACAGAGACTACAAGCAACGTATTATTTTCCCCGCCTTACAATGTAGAAACAGGTAATCCTGCAAATGAAGCTGAGCTTGCTGCGGGCGAAGTTGAACTCGCTCGTCATTTTTATATAGAAGGCCTTGGATTTGGAACTGTATATACCAATATAGTTAATTCAATATCAGACGACATGGTCGATGTAGGTGCCAAGTACGAGAAAACTGGTAGCCACGTTTTTTATCGAATGATATCAGCGGACTTTGAAGATCCTTCTACGCGTGCGCAGGTTTGCATGCGTGATTTGACCGATACACTTGCGGCTCGGATCGTCGCGACTTCGACCGAACTTGATACATACCTTGCATATTACGATAAGCCAGCGTATCCAGATAGTTACTAGCGTGTAGGGCCTTGTCAAGGACGCCACGAAAGCTGCCCCAGCCCACGGGTATTGATTATTTAGCTACTATAAGGGAGTTGTGGCGCATGTCGTCTATTGTTGCCTGGTTGCACGCAAGAGTGAGGCCTTTGTCGCCGGCATAGTAACCACTATCTGGACTTGGTGCTGCCGTGCCTGCCAGTACTCGTGCCGTGGGCAGCGTAGCTATCACTTTACCTGCGTCCCGAGATGTAACTTCTTGGCCATGTATACTAATTCGGCCAGCCATACGTATCTTAATTTTCATCTTCTCATGCTGGTCAGCAACCTCAAGAGTCAGAGGGTGGTTACGTCTGAGCCCAAGCTGGGCAAAATTGACAATGATTGCAGCCGCAGGATCGTTATCACAGAATACTCGCATGCTTTCGTCTGGCGGCGTGTCGTAAAGGCCGCAAGCGCTGGTGGCACATGCAATACCAACTGACGTGATAGCCGCGAGCTCTTTACCAATTCTCATAAGCCTATTATATCCTGAAAAATGTTTTTCTGTATAACTAGTCTGGCAAATACAAAATTACTACGACCAAGGATAGTACACTAGTAAGACATGAAAAAGACCGCCAAACGAGTTATACCGGTAATTATTAGCGTTATTTTGCTGGCCATCTTAGCCGGGTATGCTCCATGGGGGCAGGTCGGTCACATTTTAGCTGACCTGGACCTCAGTACGATCCTTATCTTGGTTGGGCTGAGCTTGCTGTATTATGGCTCAAAAGTAGCCCGTTATTGGTACTTATTGCGGGCTATGGGCATCAAAAAGGTGCAGCTTCGGCCGGTGGTGGTGAGCTATATCAGCGCTCAGCCGGTCAGTTTGTTGCCGGCCGGAGAAATTTACCGCTCGCACGCCTTAGAGCGCTATACTGGCGTTCCTTTGAGTAAGTCTATTCCCCAGTTTACGTTGCAAGGCCTTTTGGAGGGTGCGGCACTTGGTAGTGTTGCTTTCGTGAGTGCTCTGGCGTTACAAACGCTGCGCTTGCCGTTTCTTGTCTTTGGTATGATGGTGATTGCTTGTGTGTTGGCAATCAGGGCTGGGCACCTGGTTGGTTTTGTCCGTTTGCTCAATAAATTGCCGTTTGTGAACGTAACAGAAAAAACTATCGACGATTTGAACAAACGTCACGCCGCTGTTTTGACACGTAAACGCCTACCATTTTTGTTCGGGCTGTCGATACTTACGGAATTGATCGGTGCCGCAATAGCTTACACCTCCGTTGTGGGTCTGGGTGGCCATCTTAATATTTTCCATGCGGCCCTGTTTTACGTGATTCCTATCTTGGTTGGCTTCTTCTCTCTGTTGCCGGGTGGCTTTGGAGCCAGCGAACACAGCGCTATCGGGGTGCTGCTGTTATCTGATGTCACCGTTGGGCAAGCTGTGGCTTCCACTTTGGTTATGCGCGTCACCATTGTTGGTTTGGGGGTTTTGTACGGTGTACTGGCGGAATTGTACGGTCGTCGTGTGCTGGCGCCCAAAAAAGGCTTGATTCTGTCAAAAAGCCTGCTACAGTAAGCGTAAGCATGGCTCTGCAGCAGACATACGAACTGCCACTTACTCCTCAGCCTATTATCGGTCACGCTGAGTTAGAGCTTTCCGACGGCCAACGTACGACCATCCATTACGCGCAATACGCCCGGACTGCTTTCCAAGCGCAAGTAGTCACTTTTACAGAGGCCACACCACTGCTTGAATGGTGCCGCGAAAACAGTTATCACGATGCAATTAATGGCGGCTTCTTTTTGCGATCTATAGGCCAACCACTTGGAGAGTTGCATGTGCAGGGCCAGCCGCTGCCATTTGTGCCATTTGACAGTGATCATGGCCCTCGTCGTGGTAGCATTCACGTTGATGCTGAAGGCAACATCCAGCTTGGGCCTCGGCATGTCCTACCAGAGACACCAGAAGGAGACTTGTTGCAGGCCGGCCCTTTGCTGCTCCACGACAATGACGTAACTCATCGTTCGCTCCGCAGCGATCCAGAGAAGTTCTCCCAAACCGCACACCAGCACGATGCCGACATCACCGCCGAACGCTACCCTCGCGCAGCCATTGGCTGCAACGGGCAGTATATCTGGACAATTTCTGCCGATGGGCGCCACCCTAAAGATGCAGGACTCTACCTCCACGAATTAGCTGGATTTATGAAAAGCTTAGGCGTAGAGTCAGCCTTAAACTTGGATGGCGGCAGCTCGTCAACCCATATCAGCGCGGGCCAGCTCCTCAATAAACCACGAACTGATTATGAAGAATCAAGCGAGGGTTTCCCGATCTACAATGCCATTGTTTTTACGCCGCGAACGACGCCGCCGCAACCCCAACTTGTTAAATAATTATTAACTCCGGCCAAATACGCGCTATTACGCTTGTGCTAAAGAGGTAACAGACCTATAATTGTAGGTATTCAAATCAAAAAGGGGCGGCGAACAGAGGAATGAAGGTATTAATGCTGGGATGGGAGTTACCTCCCCATAATAGCGGTGGGCTGGGCATTGCTTGCTACCACCTCTGTAAAGCCCTCTCCAAAAAAGATCTTAGCATTGAATTTATCCTGCCCTACCAGGCCGAGCACGGCATTGATTTTATGAATATCACCGCCGCCACTCCTCAAGACGCCGCCACCGTGCTGCGCTCCGGCATCGCCTATGACAGCCACAAATACATACACAAAGACGGTTCTGAGGAGTGGCTCGACGTCTTTGATCAGCAAAAACTCTACGAGCACGCCGTAGCCCGGATGGTGGACGAAAAAGAGTTCGACGTGGTGCACGCCCACGACTGGCTGACCTTCCGCGCCGCCTTGCGCGTGAAAGAGCTCAAAAACTGCCCCATAATTTTGCATGTCCACTCTGTAGAGTCGGATCGCGCCGGCAGCGGACCGGGTAACCCACTGGTGCGTGAAATCGAAGAAACGTCTATGCATCTGGCCGACCGCATTATCGCTGTTAGTCAACACACCAAAAATGCCATTGTTCGCGACTATTTGGTGCCTGCTAGCAAGATAGAAGTCATCCATAACAGCATCGATGCCGATTCGCTGACGCCACTCGACGACAGCACCGCCTATCGCTATCTGGAAGCCATGAAAGCTCAGGGCTACCGCGTGGTGGTCAATGTCGGCCGTTTAACCGTCCAAAAAGGCCTGCCCAATCTGTTACGAGCAGCGCAGCAAGTCATTGCCAAAGCACCCAAAACCCTATTTTTGATTGTCGGCAGCGGCGAGCAATCGTACGAGCTTATTGAGCTAGCTGCCGAACTCGACATCGGGCCCAACGTGCTGTTTGCCGACTTCCAGCGCGGTAAACGCTGGCGCGATGCTTTTGGTATTGGTGATCTGTTTGTGATGCCTTCGGTCTCTGAGCCCTTTGGCCTGACGCCGCTGGAGGCCATTGGCTACGGCACACCGGCGCTGGTCAGCAAGCAATCAGGGGTCAGCGAAGTGCTCAACAACTGCCTAAAAGTCGATTATTGGGATATCAACGAAATGGCCAACCAGATCGCCGCCGTTATGCTCAGTGACCCGCTGCGCGACGAACTGCTGCAAAACGCCCAGGTCGAGTATCAAAAGCTCTCCTGGGACGATGCCAGCCACAAAGTGGCCCAGTTATACCAGGATCACGCGGTGGGGGCAGCGGCATGAGCAAAGCGATTGTGCTATACCTGCACGTCCACCAGCCGTATCGCGTGCGGCATTACACCGTGTTTGACACCGCCGTGCGCCACGATTACTTTGATGCGCCCTATGACTCCCAAGAAAGCAACCAGCGAATCCTGCAAAAAGTCGCCCAAAAGTCGTACCTGCCAACCAATGCGCGTTTGCTGGAGCTTTTGCGGCAAAATCCCGAATTTAAGCTCAGTTTATCTATTACCGGCACGGTGCTGGAGCAGTTACAGGCGTGGGCACCCGAGGCCTTGCAGTCATTTCAGGAGCTGTGTGCCACTGGCCGCGTCGAGATCGTGGCCGAAACCTACCATCACAGCCTGGCCTTCTTTTATTCGCGTGCTGAGTTCGAAGTGCAGGTCGAAATGCACCGCCAAAAAGTGCAAGAACTGTTCGGCCAAACGCCGCAGGTCTTCCGCAACACCGAGTTGGCCTACAACAATGATCTGGCTTATTGGGCGGATCAAGCCGGTTATAAGGGAATTCTGGCCGAGGGCTGGGATCCCGTATTGGATTGGCGCAGCCCAAATTACGTGTACCGCCCCGAGCATACCGACAATATCCGCCTGCTCATGAAAAACTACAAGCTGAGCGATGATATCGCCTTTCGTTTTGGCGACCGAGACTGGAAAGAATGGCCGCTAACTGCCGATAAATTCGCCCATTGGCTCAGTGAAGACGGCGACGCCACCAACTTTAACCTATTCATGGACTACGAGACCTTTGGCGAGCACCAGTGGCAGGAATCCGGCATTTTTGACTTCTTGGAACACCTGCCCAAGGAGTGGCTTAAAACTCCCAGGCACACCTTTATGACCGTTTCCGAGGCTATTGACAGCTTTACCCCTGTTGGGAGCATTGATTCGCCCGGTACGATCACCTGGGCCGACACCGAGCGTGATCTATCGGCTTGGCTAGGTAATGCCATGCAATCTAGCTCTATAACTGATCTGTATGCGTTGGAAAGCGACATTTTGGCCACCGGCGACTGGGCGTTGATCGAAGATTGGCGCAAGCTGCAAACCTCCGACCACTTCTACTACATGTGCACTAAGTGGTTCAACGATGGCGATATTCACGCCTACTTCAGCCCCTATAAAACACCGTACGAGGCCTATATTAATTTCATGAATGCCTTTCGCGACCTCAAATTCCGCCTGATGGAGGCAAATTAATGGGCCGGCCAATTGTCCTCAGCAACGGTCAAATGTTCATTGGCATGGACGAAAATGGCCTGGTGCATGATTTCTACTACCCTTATGTCGGACTCGAAAACTTAACCAACGCTCGCAGCATCCACCACAAAATTGGCGTTTGGGTGGACGGCGCCTTTCGTTGGACCGATGACGGCAGCTGGCAAGCAGAGGTGCTCTACGAAGACGGTGCTCTCATTAGCCAAATCCGCACGCAATCGAGCGAGCTGCAAGTCGAGCTGCTGCTGCAGGATTACATCGATATCGATACTAATTCGTTAATCAGGCACATTACGATCACTAATCAGGCCGACCACGAGCGCGATGTGCGCCTATTTATGCATCAGGTCTTCCAGATATCGCACGCTGGCCGGGCCGATACGGCCATTTATGTGCCCGAAAAGCACTACATATTTGATTACAAGGGGCGGCAGTGTTTGGCTATCGGCGGTAAATTCAGCGATGGCCAAGTATTTGACCAATACGCCGTGGGTAACTATGCCATTGAGGGCAAGGCTGGCACCTATTTTGATGCCGAGGACGGCGAGTTGTCGGGCAATCTCGTGGAGCATGGCGGTGTCGATAGTGTGATCCGCTTTGCGCGGCGACTGGCCGGCGGCCAAAGCACCACGCTCGACTATTGGGTAATCGCCGCCAGCAGCCAAACCGACGCCCAGGACGTCCACAATGAATTTAACAAAGTAGCCATGGAAGATCGGCTGCGGCACGCCCGCCAACACTGGCAAGCGTGGCTGGGCAGCGGCAACGTGGAAGTACCGAGCTTGCACCGAAAGACGCTAGAACGCAGCCTGCTCACCATTAAAGCCCACTGCGACGAACGTGGCTCGGTACTAGCCAGCGGTGACTCCAGCATCTTTAATTTTGGCCGTGACTACTACTGTTACTGCTGGCCGCGAGATGCCTCCTACGCACTGTGGCCGCTCATACGCCTTGGGCACACCAACGAAGCCCAGCAATTCTTTTATTTCGCTCGCGACACCATGCATCCGGACGGCTACCTGATGCACAAATATCAGCCGGATCGCGCCATTGGCAGCACCTGGCACCCCTTGGTGCACGGCCGCAGCCAGGAATTGGCTATCCAGGAGGACGAAACAGCCAGCGTCATCTTTATGATCGGCGAATACTACGATGCCAGCAAAGACCTGACCTTCGTGCAGAACATGTTTCAGACTTTTATTTTGCCCTGTGCTAACTTTATGTGTCGCTTTATAGATGATGCCACCGGCCTGCCGCACGCCAGCTACGATCTCTGGGAACAGAAGTTTTTAACATCTACATACACGGTTTGCACGGTGATTGCCGCACTGGAAACGGCCGCCAAACTGGCAGATTTAGTAGAGCTCCCGGAGCATGCCGTGCAGTGGCGACGCACCGCTACCAGCATCCGCCTTAATCTCGACAAGCTGTACCACGAAGACGGCTACTTTATAAAAGGCTTTTTGCTCAACGACGACGGCACCATCACCTACGACAATGTTTTGGATATTTCGAGCTTGTATGGACCATATATGTACGCCGGTTTGCCGCTCGACGATCCTCGGATTGCCAGCACCGCCAAAAAAGTAGAAGAGCAGCTACTAAATCGCTCCCCTGCCGGTGGCGTGATTCGCTACCCAGGTGATGGCTACTTCTTAGCTGCGCAACAATACCCAGGCAATCCCTGGATTGTCTGCACACTGTGGCTAGCACAATTCTACCTCGCTACTGGCCGTTCCGACGAGGCGGCTGCTCTTATTCAATGGTGCCTAGATCACGAGTTGCCGAGCGGTGTACTCAGTGAGCAATTTGATGCTGATTCAGGAGCGCCCATTGGTGTCGCACCGCTAGTTTGGAGTCATGCCGAGATGGTGAATACTATCTTGGACTTATCGAGCACGACGCCAGAAAGTAGCGTCAGTTTTAAGTAGCGCATCTGCTCTAGTGGCCATGGAGCAGAGATATTCTAGGCCTTGGGAGTCGGCGGTTTCCTCAGCTTTGAGGGTGTTAGTTTTGAACGCCCACTGCAACGCCTCTTCGGGTTCTTCCATCATCAATTCAAGCATTGTAGCCCCAAGAATAAAATGCGCATCTGGTTTTCTCGACACTAAGGCAAGAGCATTATAGAGGGTTCTACCTTCATCAAGCCCTGGAAGCTCCGACCCTGCCAGCGCAAGTGCCGTGACAGCACGTATTAATTGTCTGCGAGTTGGTGCCTTTTGTCGCCTATATGTATCTACAAGCTCCTGCTCAGGAACGTGATAGCCCAAACTTGACCAGTAACTCACCTGGACATTCTCTTTAGTGGCCTCTTGGGCAGCGAGATAGTCATAGACTTCCCCATGAGCATTACCTAGTGTGCATAACACATTGACAGTCGGTTTTTTTGCTAGCCGAGGATGCCGGACAACAAGTTCGGAAACCTTTTGCCCTAGATTGCCCACAATTATTCTGTCTCGCATCGCGGCGCGCCTTGCTATTACAGACATGGTGTCCGCCAGCTTCTCGAGATGATCATCAGCATTTACTCCAAAAGTCTTCCAATAAGCCTGGCCAGTTAGGTAACTTCTTTGATCGGCCGAGGCGTCAACCAACAGCACAGGCTTATACGTTCGTGCCAAGGCATCGTTGCGAGCATCACAGTAGGCGCCCATGGGATCTTTTGCATTCCAGAACTTTGCTCTAGCGATCGCTTTCTTGTCCCCCTTGGATATAGCGTTTATGTCACGTAGTTCAGACGCGTCCCAGCCAACAGCTTCAGGTATGTATATGTCCGCCACTTTTAAATGCTCACTGGCGGCATCAAAGTGTTCAGCCGTAGCATGGGGCGCAAAATGAAAATGGACTAGAGCCGTATCAGGCAAGTAGTCGTTTTCCACTTCCGGGAAAGAGGGCAGCGCTATATCGCGTGCGTAAGTCTTCTCGCCGACCGACAAAACCATAGTTTAGCGCTTAGGAGCTTCGTTGCGGCCGAGGTTTTTCTTGGTTTCGGTGAAGACCACGTGCTTGCGGAGCTTGGGGCTGTACTTTTTAAGACTGAGCTTATCAGGGGTGTTCATGGTGTTTTTGGTGGTGTAGTAAATACGCTCACCGCTCTCTTCGCTGATCATGCCAATAATTTTGCGTTTGTCGCCTTTTTTAGCCATTCTTGTATACCTTTATCAATTAATAAAAATGCTTACCTGTGATTGTAACAGATTAGACGGGGTTTGTGAAGGGGTGAGTCAAAGTTATTCGGCCTGTAGGACGTCGAGAACATCTGCGAGGTTGAATCGACGCTGGTTGCCAGGCGTTCGATATGATCGCAAATCACCATTATTTGTCCATCGACGGATAGATGAAGTACTGACGCCTAAAATTACCGCGGCTTCACTTATTTTGAGTGGGCGAAGCGGAACTTGCAGATTACTGGCATCAAGTCTAATGCCGGCCTCGCGAAGCATTAGTGCGCCTGCTTGGAGCCCTAGGCTGAGGGCTTTAACCTGCAACGTTAATGCATCTGGGTGATTCTCGCCCCATGCAGCGATCGCCTGGTCTTGAGCCTCTAAGTACTCCCCAAACCGATCTGATAGGCTTGCATCTGCTTGGGCCAGAGGATGACTTTCCATACTTCCTACACTAGTACAGTACGGATGTATTATGCAAGTGTATTGATTACTTTGAACTATAGATTTGAGTGTTCTCGTAGAATAATTTGGAGCCACCTGTCGGACTCGAACCGACGACCTTCACTTTACAAAAGTGTTGCTCTACCAACTGAGCTAAGGTGGCTTATTTCTGAACCTTGATATATTTTACCTTACGCCACACTCTTCCCCTACCTTTATTGAGATTTCTGAAGCTAGGTGTAAGAGCATGACAGTTTGGACAAATAACGCGCAAATTGTTTTCAGAATTATTCTCAGAGTTCCCATCGATGTGATCAATTTCTAACGGGACCCTACCCGTTGCCGGATTGATCTGATTCCAGCCGCACAATGAGCAAGCATCTCCGTACTGGCTGTGTATATATCGCACGATATGTCCTGAGATGTTTTTGGCATTAACACCCCGCGATCCACTAACCAACCCCGCTTTCCAATGTGCGATATATTGTTCATACTGATAGTCTGCCTGACACCTATTAGAGCAATAGCGGCTATTTTTTCCAGAGGTTTTCCTGGCACAATAAAGACAATTCGACATATTTCAATTATATCGAACTTAGATTAACTAATTCTTAAGGAACGTGAACGTTTGCAAGTATAGCAAAATAACAGATAATCTGCTACTATTGTCTAGTTAATTATCAGATTGTATGCCGCCTTAGCTCAGGGGTAGAGCGCATCCATGGTAAGGATGAGGTCGTGGGTTCAAATCCCACAGGCGGCTCCAGTTTAACAATGCAGGGTTAGTGAAGCGGTCAAACACGTCAGACTGTAAATCTGATGGCTTATGCCTTCGCAGGTTCGAATCCTGCACCCTGCACCATTTTATCGCTTCTTTTATTTTAGTAGCTCAAGTCGTACAATGAGGGTATTATGCTAAAAGCTTTTGCTTGGATGGATCTCGGTGGCCCGCTGATTATTGTGGCACTCGTTGTGCTGGTGTTCGAGATCTACATGCTCATTAACGCCATACAGAACACTCGCATCAGTCAAAACGCCAAGATTTTGTGGATCGTTGGCATGTTGCTGATCCACCCGATTGTGGCTATCGCCTACTATTTTACCGATTATAAGAAAGCTTAGACAACAACGCGGCGGGGGCGCAGGATGCGCTTTGCACGAGCGGTGGTCGGTGCTTTTTTGAGCTTTTTGAGTTTGTCGGCGATGAGGTCGGCTTCGGCGGCCATGCCGTGGTTGGTGTAGGCTTTGTACAGGAGTGAGTAGGTTTCTTGGTTGGGTTCGAGTTCGGCGGCTTTTTCGAGTTCTTGGAACATTAGTTTGTCGTTGCCGAGCTTTTCTTGAACTTTGGCGTAGGCGACGTGGCGGGCAGCTAGGTTGTCTTCGAGTTTCAGGGATTGCTCAAAGGCGATGGCCGCTTTATCGTAGTTTTCCGTTTCGTAATAAATAAGGCCTAGGTTGTGCAGCGATGATGGCGTTGCCTCGATGCTAGAGGCGATTTCAAAACAGTCAATGGCATCACGATATTCTTTTTGCTTAGCATACAGAATGCCGAGGCGGTTGTAGGCGGCGGCGTTCTTTTCGTCGATTTTTAAGATAGTGAGCAGAGCTTTTTCGGCGCGCAGGAAGCGGTTTTCGCGCATGCCTTGGTGGGCAATATCCCATAATTTGCCTAATCGGTCGCCAACGCGACGGGAGACGTTAGCAAACTCATCGTCGTGGACATGAGCATTGTGATATGCGAGCGCGCCAAAAGCGGCGACTATGAGCAATTCATACATTTCTACCTATAAGTATAGCACGAAATTGGTCAGAGCTAACTTCGGTTGAGCGCTGTTGGCTAGCTGTTCTGAGGCCTGATAGCTGGCTTGGAGTACCGCTTTCCATCTGTCGGCGACCTTTCCAGAAGCAGTTTGCAAGCTTACATGGGCCATCTGTTGCAAGATGAAAAGCACGTCCTGGGCCTCCGTTTTTTGCTTGCTTAGCTGATCAACCATTAAAAGACGCTCGTAGGTGTTCTGTCCCAGGAGTTTGCGCGCTATTTCGGTGGCTTCGCGCAGAGGGTGGTCGCTGTCTTCTAGGAGAGCGGTCATAAGGCCCGGTAGGCCGCCGCTGATACCATAAGCCTGTTTTATGGCTTTTTGATCATGGCCGCGGGCTGTGAAATGTTGAATTATGTCATCTGTTAAAGGCCGTTTCACGGCGATTTTCTGCACTCTGGAGCGAATTGTAGGCAACAAAGCCTGCTCACTGGTGGCTGTAAGGAGTAAAACGGTGCCTTTTGGAGGCTCCTCCAGCGTTTTTAGGAGGGCGTTTTGGGCCTCAGTGGTTAAGGTGTGGGCGTTTTCTATAATAACTAAGCGGTTTTGAGCTGTCCGGGTAGGCACTTTGAGACTCAAAAAATGCTCCAATTCGCGAATTGCTTCGATACCGATGGCTTTGCCATCGCTCGGCTCGATTCGCGTGCTGTAGGCATATTGGTCAAAGTCATATGGGGGGAGTTCTAAAATTGTCTCGGCCAGCTGGGTAGCGAGGGCCGATTTACCGCTGCCGGCTGCGCCAACCAGTAAAATAGCATGCGGAGGCTGGGTGCCAAACTGATCCAGCTGCTCCCTGGTAAGTGGGTGCAACACGAGCTGGCTCACGCTACCAGCTCCTCAAACTCCGGCGGGACCGGCACGGTAAAGGTTTTGAGCTCTTTACTAGGCAGCGTCAGTTCGAGCTCGCGAGCGTGCAGGAATAAGCGGTCGGCTTTGGGGCCGCCGTAGTAAGTGTCGCCAACAATTGGATGGCCCAGATGCTCAAGATGGACACGCAATTGATGAGTACGCCCAGTAGCCGGTTGGAGCTCAACTTGGCTATATGTACCATTTGTAGCAAGTACGTGGTACTCAGTTTGCGCCGTTTTACCGTTGCTGCCAACCCGAAAGGTCTGCGGTTTTTTGGGGTTGCGCTCAATGGGCATGTCAATTATCGCTTGCTCTTGCTTAAATACGCCCTTTACGACCGCCACGTAGGTCTTTTTGACCTTGCGCTGAGCGAATTGCTTTTGTAGCCAGCTGAGGGCCTCTGGGGTGCGCGCGCAGATCATGACGCCGGAGGTGGCGCGGTCTAAACGATGCACAATACCGGCGCGGTCGCCCTCGATGCCTTTAATGCGGCTTCTGAGCCAGCTTTCTACCGTGCCTTCGGGGTTAAAAGCGCCCTTACTGTGCGACAGCACGCCGACCGGCTTATTAATAACCACGCAACTTTTGTCTTCGTAGACAACTTCGAGATCGATTTCGGGGATGGGCGGCTCTTGGCTGGCATCGTAGGTAATCGTGATAACGTCCCCTGGCCTGATCTTAAAGCCGGCTTTGTGCTCGGCCACGCCGTTGACCAGCACGTCGCCGCGCTCGATAAGTTTGGCCGCGAAGGCGCGGCTCACGGTTTGGATTTGGTCTACCACATACAGATCGAGCCGCTTAGCCCGCGAAATCTCCAAATTGCTCATTACGGCCTCAAGCCAACGGCTTTTTGGACTTTGAGCAGCGTGGCATTGGCTTGCTGATTCATCTGTTTTTCGGAGGTTTCCAGCTTGGCTTGGATGGCTTGGTCGTCTACCTGACTGAGCGCTGTTTGGAACTTCTCAAGATACGCTGCAATAGCATCGGCGACCGCAGTTTTGAGTGGGCCGTATTGCTCTTGGCCGGTGTACTCTTTGGTAACTGCCATGAGATCACGATCACTGAATAGGGCTAACAGATCGAGCAAGTTGGTAATGCCAGGCTGTTTGTCTTTATCGTAAGCGATCTTTCCGAGGCTGTCAGTAGTAGCGGACATAATCTTTTTGCGAGCTGCCGCAGGTGAATCGGTCATAAAAATGATACCTCTTGCCGACTCATCGGATTTGCTCATTTTTTTGGTCGGATCAACCAAATCTTTGATACGCAGCCCTTGGTCCTTGCCGAAGAACTTGTGTTGTTCTCTCATAGGTTTTGGCACTACGAATAGTTCGCCAAAGCGCTTATTAAGGCGCTCAGCGATGGTACGAGTAAATTCTATGTGCTGGCGCTGGTCGTCGCCGACTGGCACGTAGCTGGCATTGTACAGCAGAATATCGGCAGCCATTAGTGGTGGATAGTTAAATTGTCCGACGCCAATGTGATCTACGCCTAAACGGGCAGATTTATCTTTGAATTCGGCCATGCGGCTCAGCTCGCCAAAACCAGTAAAGCAATCCAAAATCTAGGCTAGCTCACTATGAGCTGGAATGTAACTTTGCCTATAGAGGTGCACATCTGGGTTGTCGAGCGGCAATCCAGCCGCCACAAAGACACGTAGGCTCTGCTTGATGTTTGCCTGTAGCGAGCTATGGTCAATTGGCGTTGTAAAGCTATGTAAATCTGGCACAAACAGATTGACCTGGTACTCATCGGCGTGTTTTTTTGCCATATCTACAATCGGCAGCAAAGCACCTAGGTAGTTGCCGATATGTAGGTCGCTATTGGCGCGTAGGCCGGTCAGAATTACAGGTTTTGTCATCTCTATGTATTATATCCTGATTTAGTGGTAATGGGTACCGATGTTCTCATTGCGGATTTTGGCCAGCAAATTGGCAACGTGATTAGCTGCTCGCTGTTCTTTGATTTCTTCTTCGGTGGCGTATGGCCTGAGGATGAGCTCCTCCACCGAGGGCTGTGGATTTGGTATTTGTTCGAGCGTTGGCATTGTATTCTCCTTACATTAAAAAACCGCCACTTTTGTGACGGTTTGCCTTGCTGGTTTATGAAATATGTCTATACAGCAAAAGAACCGCCACTAGAAGTGCGGGTAAACCAATACTTGTTGAAGCAGGTTGCTGTTGACATGCGTCGTAATATACACCACGCGTCAAGGGCTTGTCAAATGTGAGCGCTAAAAATCATCCGCACCGGCCAAAATAGCTGGACGACGCGCTGCCTCTTCTCGCCGGCGTTGGCGATTTCCTCGAGCAACATCTGCCATTATGAATGTGAGGACGCCTACCGCCCCACCAACAACAAGCGTCTCTGTTATTACGGTGGCCGTGTCGCCGTTTGAAGCCTTGGCTGCTTGGCCTTTAGCATCACTTTTAAGAGCTCTGAGGTTGGGCAGCGTCACTAACGCGTCAGCTGTGCCTGCAACGATACTCGATGAAGGAGTGCTTTTATTTCTGTCTTGGCCTGAAGAGAATGATACAGCGTCTATCCCTAAGTCTCGTTGTTGTGAAGCTGACAAAGTACTTCGCTGGACTTGCACAGCCTGCTCATTATCGTGCAGTAAAATGGCCACATTTTGGCCAACCCGTGATCGCTGCTCTACGAGCTGTATATTTCGCTCATCTTGATGTTGCCTCGTAGCGGCAGCGTTAATTCTCACCGACTCATCATGCCTACCCTGCTCATATCCTCCGAATGCGCCTAGTAATGCGCTTGACGCTGTGACTGCTCCGACTAAGACATTGCCGCGTAGACTCATAATGAAAATACTCCCATAAGTTTATAGGAGTATTTTAACAGGATTTTTGCACTTGTCTAGCGCTTGGTGAACTGGCGCTGCTTACGAGCACCCTTGAGGCCGAACTTCTTGCGTTCGCGTTCGCGGGCGTCGCGGGTTAGGAGGTCGGCGCGCTTGAGCGTGCTCTTGAGCTGTTCATCCATGACGACGAAAGCCTTAGAGATACCAAGACGGATTGCTTCGACCTGGCCTTCATGACCACCACCAGAAACGACAACGCTGACATCAAACTTGTTGGTTTGATCGAGAACCTCGAAAGGCTTCTGCAGCTTAGCGAGGAGGTACTTGCTATCTGCGAAGTACTCTTCTGCCGGCTTGCCGTTGATGGTTACAGCGCCTTTGCCGCTTTGCAAGCGGACGCGGGCGGTAGCACTCTTACGGCGGCCCAGGGCGTAGAAATATGAATCTTTAGCCATTATTTAGCTTCCTTTTCTTTAGCAGAACTTCGTTCTGACACAGAGATTAGTTCTGGTTTCTGAGCTTCGTGCTTGTGTTCGGCACCAGCGTAGACCTTGAGGCGCAGCAAGCGGTCATCGCGTAGGCGATTTACCGGAAGCATGCCTCGGACTGCCTTGGTGATTGGGAAGGTGGGGTCTTTTTCCATTTTTTCGGTAAAGGTGGCGTCTTTGAGGCCACCAGGAAAGCCACTGTGCTTGTAGTAGATTTTTTTGTCGGCTTTGCCACCGGTAACAATGGTTTTTTCGGCATTGATGACAATAACGAAATCACCAGTATCGATGTGCTTAGTGAACTGTGGCTTACCTTTGCCGGTCAATAGTTGAGCTACCTGAGTGGCAACGCGGCCCAGAGGCGCTTCGCTGGCATCTACGACGTACCATTTGCGGGTAACGTCACTTGGTTTTGCGCTATAGGTTTTCATTATTTCTTCTCCTTGGCGCTTGGCTTCTTTGCAGCCGGCTTTCGTACAACCTTAGGCTTAGCGGGAGCTGCTACTGTTTCACCAGCGACCGTCTTGGGAGTCGGTGAAATTGTAGCAGCTGCCGCTTTAGCCACTGGCGCACTCGAAAGATCGTCGACAAAGCTGACACGCGCGAGTTGTGCGTTATCGCCACGACGGCTGACAGTCTTTTCGATGCGAAGGTGACCGGAATCGCGGCCTTTGAGCTTAGGAGCAATCTCATCGACCAGCTTGTGGGCGCTTTCCAACGTCTGCAAGGCCTGGATAACCTGGCGGCGATTGTGAAGGTCGCCCTTCTTAGCTTTAGTAATCAGTTTTTCAACGTAAGGAACTACCGCTTTTGCCTTTGGTAAGGTGGTCTCGATGGACTCGTACTTGACCAACGAGTCAGCCAAGCCCTTGATAAGAGCGTTTCGCTGATCGCGTTCACGGTGGAACTTACTGCCTTTATATCCGTGACGATGCATCTAAAGCTCCAGCTCCGCTAGTTTTTCTTTGACTTCGTCGAGGGCTTTGCTGCCAAAGCCTTTGAGGTCACGCAGTTCGGCGTCATTCAGGGCAAACAGGTCGCGAATGGTGTGGATGTCATTGTTGATGAGCGCGTTCGTGGTGCGAGCAGATAGATTGAGGTCTTCGATAGAGGTGTTGAGCGCGTTTGGCTCGTCGCCGAGCATATCGCTACCAAATTCTGAGTCGTCTGCACTTGCATCGGCAACTGGAGCCTCTACGACTGCAACACGGGTCTTACCAGCAAGTGCAGTGTATTGGTTAACTAAGAGCGCTGCAGCCTCTTCAAAGGCGTCCTGGGGGGTGATTGAGCCATCGGTATCGACAGTCA
Organism: Saccharimonadales bacterium (SeqCode); assembly: GCA_036384495.1. Lineage (GTDB taxonomy): Bacteria > Patescibacteriota > Saccharimonadia > Saccharimonadales > UBA4665 > JAQGHB01. The sequence continues at coordinate 15,987 of DASVMD010000076.1, read as the reverse complement.
AAAGCAGCTTATCAAGATCGGTTGCCTGGCCGACACGAGTGTTTTCAACCTTATAGCGTACGCGAAGTACGGGGCTGAAGATGGCATCAACGGCGATCATGTCGTTCGACTTTTTGGCGGTTGCCTCTTCGATGGTGCGGTAACCGCGACCAACTTCTACATTGAGGTCGACAACCAGCTTGCCTTTTGCGTCATCGATAGTGGCGATAACGTGATCAGGGTTTACAACTTCGACGTCAGCGTTGGTTTGGATGTCTTTGGCAGTAACAGGACCCTTGCCCTCTTTAACGATGCGCAGGGTCTGCTGTTCGCCGCCGTATACGCGGAAGCGAATACCCTTGAGGTTGAGCATGATCTCAACGACATCTTCTTTTACGCCCTTAACGGCGGTAAACTCGTGGGTTACACCTTCGATCTTAAACGTAGTAACCGCAGCACCTGAGATGCTGGACAGTAGAACACGTCGAAGGCTGTTGCCGAGCGTCATACCATAGCCGCTGTGAAGCGGCTCGATTACAAAGGTTGCGCTGGTGGCGCTATGGTCGTCAACTTTGACGAGACCTGGAGTGTGAATAGTATTGGGCATGCGTTTGGGCTCCTTATTAGCGTGAATAGTATTCTACGATTAACTGTTCATTAATATCTTGTTCAGCATCATCACGAACAGGCAGGCCAGTTACGGACAATGAAACCTTCTTACGATCGACCTTAAGCCAAGCTGGAGTTTCTCCAGGGGCGGGACTAACGTCATCGAGGTTCTTGAAATATTCGGTCTTAAGACTGTGAGGGCGAACGGTTAGCGTATCGCCAGGCTTTAAGCGAATGGACGGGATATCAACGCGAGTATCGTTGAGTAGGAAGTGGCCATGCGTTACCAGCTGACGGGCGGCGCGGCGACTTGGTGCAAATCCGGCGCGGTATACGGCGTTATCGGCACGCTGTTCCAGGAACTGCAGCAACACTTGACCGGATTGGCCTTGCTTACGGTTAGCTTCCTTCATGAGGTTACTGAATTGCTTTTCCAGCAAGCCGTAGAGGCGCTTAACTTTTTGCTTTTCACGAAGTTGCAGAGAATACTGGCTCGCTTTGCCGCCGCGACCCATTCGGGCTTGAGGGCTTTTGCCAGGCATAGTCGTGCGCTTTACGAGTGCTTTGTGCGCTTTGGGGTGCAAAGCATAGCCTTCGCGGCGGGACATTTTTACGATAGATTGACGATCACGTGCCATAGTTTAGATCCTTCGCGCTTTCTTAGGTCGCACACCACCATGTGGAACACCGGTAACATCTTTAATGCTTTCAACTTGGATGTCCATGCCAGCCATGACGCGGATGGCGGCATCACGGCCAAGGCCGATACCTTTAATGAAAACATCTGCTTTACTGAAGCCATATTGCTGCTTGGCAGCCTGTGCGGCGCGTTCTGCTGCAACTTGTGCTGCGTATGCCGTACCCTTCTTAGAACCGCGGAAGCCGCATGCGCCAGCGCTAGAGCTGGTTAGCACGTTGCCGCTACCGTCAGTGAAGGTAATGATGGTGTTGTTAAACGTTGCCTGAACGTGCACTTGGCCGCTTGGAACGCTTCGCTTTGATTTCTTGCGCTTTGGAGCGCTCGTTGTCGCTGCTGTAGTTGGAGTAGTTTCTGCCATAATCGTTAAGTCTTAGATGCTACCTTCTTAGCAGTACCGCCAACGGTGGTCTTTTTGCCACGTCGGGTGCGGGCGTTGGTCTTGGTGCGCTGGCCACGTGATGGCAGGCTAGCGTTGTGTCGCAAGCCACGGTACGCCTTAATATCCTTCAGGCGCTTGATGTTGCCGGCAACCATACGCTGCAGCTCGCCCTCGACAAGGTACTTATCGTTAATAATGTCCTGGATGCGAGAAATCTCTGCGTCGGTTAAATCTTTAACGCGAGCAGTTCGCTCAACACCCGCTTTAGCCAAAATGTCTTCGGAGCTCTTTGGACCAATACCGTATACGTAGGTCAGAGCAACCCAGACTTGCTTTTCGGCAGGAATAGTAACACCAGATATTCGAGCCATGCTTAACCCTGCCTTTGCTTATGCTTAGGTTTAAACTTATTGATAACGTACAGACGGCCTTTTCGGCGAACGATTTTGTCGTCTGGACTGATTTTTTTGACGCTAGCACGCACTTTCATGCGGATCATCTCCTTTCAGGAGGTAACTCACTGCTTATATTATTATGATTTGCGGTACGTAATCCGACCCTTCGTAAGATCGTAAGGTGTCAACTCTACGGTAACGCTGTCGCCGGGGACGATTCGGATAAAATGTTTCCTCATTTTACCGGCAACATGAGCGATAATTTTATGGCCGTTTTCGAGTTCGACACGAAATTGAGTCCCTGGAAGGGTCTCGACAATTGTACCTGTTAACTCGATTACTTCCTTGTTGGATGCCATAAATATATCTAAGGATCAATTATAGCAGCTACCACAACAGTTTGTAAAGAGTTTTTACGGAGAAAATGCGTGGTTTAATTCGTATTCGAAATTATATGCTCAGCACGCGCAGCTGTCAATGTGGGATTAAGGGCTATAGCTGGATAGTAATATTCCAAGATCGTAGATGTTAACAGCTCCATTGCCATCAAGATCACCGTCAGTAGCAGTCATGCCAGAAGTAGCTCCATAATGAGCCAAGAGCGCTGATAGCTGGGCTGTGTGATAGGTAGCACCAGTACCTCCACCACCCCCACCTGTTGAAGTGCCCGTGCCTGAAAAGTCAGGGCCGAAATCTTTTTGTGTGCCATCTGATTCGGCTGCGGTCTGGGGAACAGTATTAACAGTGCTCGGGTTACCCCATGTACTACCTACATGTCCTATTGAGTTTGCCGCCTGCGCGTAGCCAGCATATGTCGTTGGCGAACTACCTCCCACAAAGGTCGGCGTACCTATGTAGGCAGGGCTTCCGCTATCATACGCAGAAGAATTGAATAAGTTATACGATACGTTACAGTTTACGCAGCCGCTGGTGTTGAAATCTGCATTTAGCATGATGTTATTTTGAATGGTTATGTTCTTGTTGGGGCTACTGTCGTTCCCGCTCACAAAGGCAGTTAGCTCAAAACCTTGCATAACATTATTTTTAATAGTGGCACCTTGTATGTGGCCTAACTGAAATGGCGTTGAGCTTTTGCCGCCAGCGATCACGTTGTTTGTAAAAACTTCGCTGTTACCGCCATCCGGCATCATGATAACCGTACCATTGTCAAAATTCTTGAAGTAATTGCCATTGACTGTGGTGTGCGACTGCCCGTAGCCTTGAATATTATCGATGTGCCGCGTGTAGTTAGATGCCTGAATAATGCCGTCGAAGGTGTTATATTCGATATCAACGCCATATGCACCCGTCTGTATGCCATCGGATTGTCCGCCGCCACCAAAGTGGTTATGCGAAATGACAACGCCTACCGGCGCAGTACCTGCAGGATACTGCCCTATTTCTAGGCGCCCCTCAGCACAATCAGCACAGACGGTTATGCCATCGAATGAGTTGCCATCAACCAGGATATTGGCGTTTGAATTGCCTGTCATATTGAGGTTGGCTTGGCCAGTAAAGGTGTTGTTGAGGATTTTTATATCATGCGTCCTACCATCTATCCCTAAACTTGAAATGGTCATGCCGTCTAGGGTAATGAAGCTTGAAGAACTAAAAGTAGCCGACATTGTCACCGATGCCCCATTAGCAGGTTTGAGGGTGACGTTTCCTGATTTGGTACCGCCATTAAAGCTATAGCTTCCGCTGGCCAACTCAATTGTGTCGCCCGACTGTGCCGAGCCAAAAACAGTGCTTAAGTTAGAGGGTGTTGCCTGTAGCGTGGCAGCGCTAGCATGGAGCGACATCTTAGCAATCATAATGCCGCCAGTTAGTAAAACTGCAGTTATCGCAAAAGCCGTTATCAAAGATGTTCGGGTAGCGTGGCGGGTGTATTTCATAGTCATTTGCTGCCTTTTAGTAAGCGTATCATATCGCGCTTATGCATACAACAAAATCCTAGGAGTTCCGGCGCTTACGTAAAAACCGACGACGAGATGAGGTTTTAGCCCCTGAATCCTCGCTATCGTGGAAAAAATCGGGCTGTGAATACTGGTCGTAGGTGACCATCAGTGCGCGAGACTCTACCGCACGGAGCGTTTGGAGGGCTACCGATACCAAGATCAGCACACTGGTGCCACCAATAGTAATGCTCGTGCTGCTAATAAATATCTGGGCGATGATTGGCAGCAGCGCGAGTAAGCCTAAGCTTAAAGCGCCGAACAAGGTTAGGCGGTTAACGGTTTTGGCAAGATACTTTTCGGTTTGCTCACCACCTCGAACACCCTCGATAAAGCCGCCCTGCTTATGCAGATTTTCGGCAATCTCTTTGGAGTTAAAGGTAATGCTGGTATAGAAGAACGTAAACACGAACACCAGTAAGAAATACGTAATTGGGTAAATATAGGCTTTGAGACCCTCGGTTGCGAATGTTTGGGCAGAAGGTGTTTGGAACCAAGTCACAAGATTGGTGCCCAATTTGGCCAGACCTTCATTGTGTCCGCCAGCAAGTAGTTGACCCACAAAACTCGGCACACTCAAAAATGCCACGGCAAAGATGATCGGCACCACGCCAGCGGTGATCAGTTTTACCGGTAACAGCGTGGTGATGCCGCCATAGGTGCGGTTGCCTTGGACACGCTTGGCATAGTTCACAGTGAGATTTCGGGCGGCCTCGTTGAGCATGACCACCAGCCACGTTACCACCAGCACCGATAACAAAATGCCTATACTATAAATTACCGCCGAGCGGTTAACCGGCAAGCTGTGGCCGAACACTACCCAGTGGTGTCCCTTTTCGGTTACCGAGCTAATAATTTCACCGATGTTAGCCGGCAAACGACTAACGATACCCACCGTAATGATCAAGGAAATACCGTTACCGATGCTCTGCTCGGTAATTAGTTCTCCCAGCCACATGAGCAGCATGGAGCCACCGGTGAGCGCTGATACCATCAGCACCCACTGCCCCAGCGTGGCGTTGGCAGTAATGTCGCCAATACCGCCAATGGACTGCGCTGCCTGGCGAATCAGGTAGATTGAACCAATAGATTGGATAATGGCCAGCGGAAAGGTCAGGATACGAGTGTATTGGTTGATTTTCTTTTGGCCGAACTCGCCTTCTTTATGAAGCGCCTCGAGCTGCGGCACCGCCTTAGTGAGCAGCTGCATAATAATGGAGGCGTTAATGTACGGCCCCATACCGGCAATCATGATCGAGAAGTTAGCCAGCGCGCCGCCACTTAGGACGTTCACAACGCTAAGCAGCTGCGGCGTATTACTGGAGTTAAACAGGTTTTGCAGTACCTGGTGCAGTGTTTCGGGGTTAGCTAGCGGTACTGGGATGTGCGCCAAGATACGGAAAACCAGCAAAATACCAAGCACCGCCAAAATGCGTTTGCGCATATCAGGATGCGTCAGCGATTTACCAATTATTTTCCAGTTCATGTTTTAAGAATTAACCCTCAAATAGTTATCTACTAGTATGCCACAGTTCACACCAGAATAAAACTAAAAAGTAACCTCTTGTAGTCCTTGCACCTAACAGGGGTAGCTTGTCAAGACTAGTCAAACGCAAAAAAACCGACATAATCATGCCGGTTTTTTTGAGTGCGCCAGGGGCTAGACTTGTTTTGCGCTTTTCTTCGTAGAGGTCTTTGGACGGCTCAAGCGAGCTGTCTTTTCAAATGTGCCACCAGCTGCCTGTACGGCCGCGATAGCGGATTCGCTAGCACCGCTAAGCTTAACAGTTACCTTCTTGGTCAGCTCGCCTTTTACGAGCAGCTTAACATGCACGTAAGGATTGCTGATCAGGCCCGCTTCCGCAAGGACGGTGGCGTCAACGGTCTTGCCGCCGAACTGCTCGAGCTGACCGGTGTAAACGTTTTCTGGTGCTACGCGGTGACTCTTAAAGCCAGGCAGCTTTGGAAGCTTTTGCATCAACGGGTTGGAGCCGCCGGTAAAGCCAGGCTTGGCTTTTGAACCTGTACGAGCGCCTTGACCCTTGGTACCGCGACCAGCGGTTTTACCTTGGCCAGCTGCAATACCGCGACCGACGCGCTTGCCGGCTTTAGGTTTGCTTGCTTGTAGTTCGTGAAATTTCATATTAGGCCTTTACCGCTTTCTTGGCTGCTTTGGGCGCAGCTTTCTTTTCTTCGGTGGAAGCAGCTTTTTTAGCTGGTTTGCGAGCGCTCGCAGTTACCCATTTATTGGCAGGAACGAGGCTGTCGAGTGCCTTAATGGTTGCGTAAGCAGTGTTAGTCTTGTTGGTAGAGCCAAGCGACTTGCTGAGCGCGTTGCTGACACCGGCAACTTCCAAAATGGTGCGGACTACGCCACCGGCGATCAGACCGGTACCAGCGCTAGCTGGCTTGAGCAAGATGTGTGCGCCGGCAACTTTTTCTTCGACTTCGTGCGGCAGTGTGCCCTTGTACAAAGAAACGGTGATGAAGTTCTTCTTAGCGACTTCGGTGGCTTTGGTGACAGCGGCAGTGACATCGGCGCCTTTAGCGGTACCGATACCAACTTTGTGCTTGCGGTCGCCAACGACAACGAGTGCGCGGAAGCGGAAGCGGCGGCCACCCTTTACGACGCGAGCAACGCGGTCAATGTGCAGCGTGCGTTCGTCGAACTGCTTTTCTTCTGGTTGGATTTCGGGGCGACGATTGCGTCGATCTTGAGGTTTCTGATCTGCCATATTAGAACTCCAGTCCTGCGTTACGTGCGGCATCTGCCAGTGCGGCAACTCGGCCGTGGTAGAGCTTGCCATTGCGATCAAATACGACTGCTTTTACTTTAGCGGTCTTGGCCTGAGCGGCGATTTCGGTGCCGACCCAAGCAGCTTTTTCGGTCATAGTACCCTTAACGGTCTTTTTGCCAATCGTGGAAACGTGGGCAATAGTTTTGTGGTCCACGTCGTTAATGAGCTGTGCGCTGACGTGCAAGTTGCTGATGTGGACGCTTAAACGAGGTCGCTCAGCAGTACCACTCACAACGGAGCGGATACGAGCTTTGCGATGAACGCGATTGTGTAATTTGTGTGCTAATTTATTCATGATTATTTATCCTTACCACTCTTACCGGACTTGCGGAGGATGCGCTCGCCTTCGTACTTGATGCCCTTGCCCTTGTAGGGTTCTGGCTTCTTGAGTGCACGGATTTCGGCGGCAACCTGACCAACTTGCTGGCGACTAATGCCGCTGACAGTGATGGTGTTTTGTTCGATAGTAGTCGTAACGCCGGCTGGCACTTTGTAAATAACATCGTGCGAGAAGCCGAGGTTGAGCTTGAGGTCGGTGCCTTGCTGAGCAACACGGAAACCAACACCGTTGATTTCCAGCTTCTTGCTAAAGCCCTGACTGACTCCAACGACCATATTGTTAACTAATGCGCGCATTAGACCGTGCTTGGCACGGATTTTAGGTTCGTCATTCGCGCGGGTAACAATGATTTCGTCGCCTTCCTGCTTTACCGTGATGCCTGGCATGGTGAACTGTTTGAGGGTTCCCTTGCTACCGGCTACGGTAATTTCGGAGTCGTCGACAGTGATTGTCACACCGCTCGGGATGGCGATCGGCAGTTTTCCTACTCGACTCATACTCTTATTTCCTTCTCTTCCTAATAAACTTTACAAATTAATTCGCCGCCAATGTGCTCGGCTTTGGCCTTATCACCAGTCATCAAACCTTTGCTGGTTGAAACGATGATGATACCGCGACCACGCTTCACTACAGGGATTTCCTTGGAGTTAACGTAGTAGCGTCGGCCCGGCTTGCTGAGGCGTACGATTTCGGTAATGCGGGCGTTGGCATTTTCGTCGTTGATTCTAACAACGAGGGTTTTGCCAACAGGTGCGTCTGCAACAGAAACACCATCGATAAAGTTGCTGTCTTTTAGAAGGCGAGCAACGTTTTCTTTGATGTTACTGTGCGGCAGGCTAACCTCGTTCTTTCGTACTGCGATGGCATTACGAATGCGGGTTAGCATGTCTGCGATTGGGTCGGTTGTCGTTTTACTCATATTGTTCCTACCAGCTGGCTTTCGTTATTCCAGGGATTTCGCCCTTGCTTGCGTGTTCGCGGAAGCTAATACGGCTCAGGCCAAATTGGCGCATGTAGGCGCGTGGTCGGCCGGTTTCAACGCATCGGTTTGTGCGACGAGTAGGGCTAGAGTTGCGAGGCAAATTAGCCAAGCCTTCCAGGTCGCCAAGCTCCTTGAGTTCAGCACGCTTAGCGGCGTACTTCTCGATCATGGCGAGACGCTTTTTATCGCGGGCAATATTCGATTTTCGTGCCATACTATGCTTCTCCCACTTCCGTTAATCCTTGGGATGCGCTTTGCCGGCGCTTAGCAATGCCTGCAGCGACGACTCGTACGCTTGAAGGTTCTATTTGATCAATCTGCTCTGTGCGCTCAAGTGCAATTTCTGCAGCAGTGATCCTCTGGGCTTTAATGTGCGCTTCTAGTGTCTGCGCAGCTTCGTTGCGGATAGTTTCCATTACTTGTTCTCCTTCTCGAAGGGCATGCCAAATTTCTCGAGGAGAGCTCTAGAATGCGCCTTTTCGTGGGCATTAATTACGAACACGACTTGCAGGCCGTGCACATTGGTTGTTTCTTCAAAAGTTAATTCTGGGAAGACAGATTGATCGGTGAAGCCGAGGCTGTAGTTACCCTGCTTGTCAAAAGCTTTGGCAGATACACCGTGGAAGTCACGGAGGCGAGGCAATACGATAGAAATAACGCGGTCCATGAATTCGTACATTTTGTCGCCACGAAGTGTTACTTTGAGGCCAACTTTGTTACCTTCGCGCAGCTTGAAGCCGGCGATAGAGTTTTTAGCAACGGTTTCGACTGGCTTTTGGCCAGTGATCTTAGTGACGGTGTTGGTAGCCACTTCCATAATCTTCTTGTCATCTTTAGCGCGACCAAGACCGACGTTTACGATGATCTTTTCGAGGCGTGGAAGCTGATGTACGTTCTTCAGTTCAAGCTCCTTCATGAGCTCTTTGGAAATGGTGTCATTGTACTGGACGCGGAGACGAGCAGCAGTACCGACTTGCTTGACAGCAGCCTTAGCAGCGGGCTTCTTTTCGGTTGCAGTAGCCATTACTTGATCTCCTTTCCAGTTTTCTTAAATACACGAGTCTTGGTGCCATCAGCGTTAAGCTTGAAGCCGATACGGCTAGGCTTTTTGCTGGTTGGCTCAACAATACTTACTTTGCTTACCCAAACAGGCTTGGTCAGTTCAACAATAGCGCCTTGTGGGTTCTGCTGGTTTGGCTTAACGTGCTTCTTAACGACGTTAATGCCTTCAACAGTTACTTTGTTCTCTTTAGGATGAACAGCGGTAACTTTGCCGGTTTTGCCAGCATCTTTGCCGGCACGAACGACAACGGTATCGCCCTTTTTGAGGCGGATCTTGAAGATCTTGGTTGGGGTGGTAGGTTGCTTACTCATTACAATACCTCCGGCGCGAGTGAAACGATTTTAGCGTAGCCCTGGTCGCGGAGTTCACGAGGAACTGGGCCAAAGATACGAGTTGCGCGTGGTTGTTTGTCATCGCCGATAATTACGGCGGCGTTATCGTCAAATTTGATGGTTGAACCATCTTTGCGGCGAATAGTGTTACGAGTACGAACAACGACTGCGCGGACCACTGACTTCTTCTTAACGGTGCCGTTTGGAGCGGCTTGCTTTACAGTAGCCACAATGGTGTCACCGACGTTAGCGTAGCGTTTGCGGCTACCACCCAGTACACGAATGCACAGGATTTCCTTGGCGCCGCTGTTATCGCAGACGATCAGACGTGATTCTTGTTGGATCATTACGCCTTCTCCTCTTCTGCAGCTTCTTCAGCGGCAGTCTTGGCTTTGGAAGCCTTCTTGCCAGCGTCGTCATCAGCCTTGGTGATTGACAAAGTGTCTTCACGAAGTACAGGCTTTTCGATGATTTCGGCAAGCTTGAATCGCTTGCGAGCGCTGATTGGACGGGTTTCTACGATAGAAACCTTGTCGCCTGGCTGCGCTTCGTTCTTTTCGTCGTGTGCCATGAACTTCTTGGTGGTGGTGTACTGTTTGCGGTACAACGGGTGCGTCTTGCGCTCTTGTACGGTCACAACGATAGTTTTGTCAGTCTTATTTGAGGTCACAATGCCTATAATTGTTTTAGCCATTACTTGGCCTCCTTTACGAGTGCTTCGCCGAGCACGGTCAACATGCGAGCCAAATCTTTGCGCTTGTGTCGAATGACACGGACGTTTTGGATTTCACCCATATGCAAACGGCGTTTTAGTTCAGCGATTTCTTCACGGAGCTTAGTGCTCTCGGTTGCGAGTTCGGTGGTTGATAGTTTGCGGATTTCAGCGACTTTCATAACTTACGCCTCCTCCCGAACCAAGAACTTGGTCTTAACAGGTAGCTTGTGAGCCGCAAGACGCATAGCTTCGCGAGCGACTTCTTCGCTAACACCCTGCATTTCAAACAAGATGGTACCAGGGCGAACCTTAGCAACGAAGAATTCAGGGCTACCTTTACCGCTACCCATCTTAACGTCCTGGGGCTTACGAGTCACAGGAGTGTGAGGGAAAATGCGGATCCAGATCTTACCGCCACGCTTGATATAGCGGGTCATAGCCTGACGAGCAGCCTCGATCTGTCGAGAAGTAATGCGTTCTTGGCCTTGAGCTTGCAACGCAAAGTCACCAAAAGCGATGTAGTGTCCGCTGGTTGCGACACCGCGGATGCGGCCTTTCCGTACCTTGCGGTACTTGGTTCGATTAGGCATTAACATGTTACTGAACCTCTCCCTTATAAATCCACACCTTAACACCGATGATACCGGCGACAGTTTGGGCATTTACTTGTGCGTAATCGATGTCGGCGCGAAGCGTGTGCAGTGGTACAGAACCTTGAACTTCTTTTTCGCGGCGGCTCATTTCTGCACCGTTCAAACGACCGGCAACTTCAATACGAATACCTTGGGCGCCAGCACGCATGGTTGCGGCTGCAGTAGATTTGATTGCCCGGCGGAAGCTCATGCGACGCTCAAGCTGGTGGGCGATGTTCTCGGCAACCAGTTTAGCGTACAAATCGGGCTTCTTAACTTCTTCGATGTTTACACGGGTTGGAACGCCGTAGATCTTTTCGATAGCTTCTTTAAGTTCAGCGGCGCTTGCGCCACCGCGACCGATAACAACACCGGCTTTCGCGGTAGCAATCGTAACGGTTACGAGGTTAGGCGTGCGAGCAATCTCAACTTTGTTGATTGCAGCTCGGCTCCCAAGCTTTTTAGAGATTAAGCGGCGGACTTCGAGATCGTCTTTAAGATACTTGGCGTAGTCACGCTTATCTACGAACCACTTGCTGCGCCAGTCCTTATTGACCTGGAGGCGCATGCTGATAGGATTTACTTTTTGACCCATTACTTGGCCTCCTTCTCAGTTACTTTGCTGGCTGCTTTGGCAGCTGGTTTTTTAGCTTCACGTAATTCGCCGTCGACAACAACGCGAATATGGGATGATTTCTTCTGGAATGGTAATGCACGACCGTGCGATGCAGGGCGGTAACGCTTGATGCGCGGACCGGCAGTGACAGAAATTTCGGTGATCTGCAGGGTTGTAGGCTTGTAGTTGTGGTTGTGGTCGGCGTTAGCCTTGGCGCTCATGATTGCTTTCTTAACAGCGAGGGCGCTGCGACGAGGCGTATGCTCCAGAATGGTCAGCGCGTCTTCGACGCTACGGCCACGAACCAGCGCAGCTACCACAGCAACTTTGCGTGGGCTCAACTGAACACCTTTAGCGATTGCTTTAACTGCCATCTTATTTGCCCTTCGCTAACTTACCGCCATGCGAGCGGAATTTACGGGTTGGCGCAAACTCGCCGAGCTTGTGACCGACCATGTTTTCGGTAACAAATACAGGAACGTGGACTTTGCCGTTGTGCACGGCGATGGTCTTGCCAACAAATTCAGGTGAGATAGTGCTTGAGCGAGCCCATGTTTTCACAATGGTGCGGTCATTATCGCCAAGCGCTGTAACCTTCTTGGCAAGCTTAAAGTCGATAAATGGACCTTTTTTTAGTGAACGACTCATAGCACATCTCCTTGACTGATTACTTCTCGAGGTAAAGCCGCATAAGCGGTCATGGTCATTTCTTGAGCCATTCTTGGTGGCACATTCATGGTCTGCAACAGGCCGTTAATGACTCCAAGCGCGCTTGGCAGATCTCGATCCGGTACGTTATCAACAACCACGTTCATAACAGTGTCTGTAATTACTGCAGTTAGCGATTCGACTCTTTCTCTATCGCTACTATTACTGTTGTAGGCTTCGACAAGGCTATCAATAGTTTGCTTTCCGCGCTCAGACCAGATTGCATCACCAGATACTTGAGGGGGGAAGTTCTTAAACTCAATCATAATTACTTCCTCTTTCCTTGGTGACGTGAACGGACGATGAACTGGTTGGTGCTCTTGCGGCGTCGAGTCTTAAAGCCGAGGGTCTTCTGACCCCAAGGCGTAACTGGAGCACGGCCGGAAGCGTGACGACCACCGTCACCACCACCGTGCGGGTGATCAACTGCGTTCATAACAACACCACGAACACTTGGGCGCTTACCCTTGTGGCGGTTACGACCAGCTTTACCGATCTTGATGTTCTGGTGCTGTTCGTTGCCGATCACACCCATAGAAGCGGTGCAATTTTCGTTAATCAGGCGAACTTCGCCGGATGGCAAGCGAACCTGAGCGTAACCGTTGTCGCGGCCCATGAGTTGCGCGCTGTTGCCGGCGCTGCGAACCATTTGTGCGCCGCCACCGACTTTGAGTTCGATAGCGTGGATGGTTGAGCCGATTGGGATGTTCTTGAGTGGTAAACGATTACCAGTTTCGATAGAAGCTTCTTCGCCGCTCGTGATTTTTTGGCCGACAGTCATGCCCTGAGCAGCCAAGATGTAGTGGTATGTACCGTTATCTTCTTTGATGCGGGCGATGCGGGCGCTACGGTTTGGATCGTATTCGATGTGCTCGATAGTAGCCGTTACGCCGTCAGCCAGCTTGAAGTTGACGATGCGGTAAAACTTCTTGGCACCGCCGCCTTTGTGGCGAGTCGTAATGCGACCTTGGTTGTTGCGACCATTACCGCGTCGCTTAGCAACTAAGAGCGAACGCAGAGGCTTCTTGGTAGTGATACCATCGAAGTCCTGGCTGGTCATGCCACGGCGGCCGGGAGTGGTTGGATTGTATTGCTTAATGGCCATGACTACTTATCCTCTTCCTTCTTTTTGCGGAGACCGCGGCGTGGCTTGGCTTCTTTAGCTGCTTGTTTTTCGGCAACTTTGTCGAATTGCTCTTGAGCTTTTTGCTCAGACTGCTCTTCTTCTTCGATTGCTGCGAAGAATGGCAGACTATTACCTTCGGCCAGAGTTACATAGGCTTTCTTGATATCGCTGCGCTTGCCATTGGAGTTGACCATGCGCTTGCCAGTGATACTGATAGTGCGCTTTGCCTTACCGGTGATGTTGGTAATGTTGACTTTAGCGACCTTAACTTCGAACTGAGCTTCGATAGCACGAGCAACGGTGTGCTTATTAGCAGAAGCCGGAACTTCCACGACATACACGCGAGCTGCGCTGAGGCCATAGGTCTTCTCGCTGAGGCGAGGTCGCAGAGTAAGTGATTTAGACATTACTTAGCCTCCTTGCTTAAGCGTTCAGTAACTGCTGCTAGAGCTTTTTGGCTGAAAATAATGGTGTCGGCGTTCAGTACGTCATATACATTGATGTAGTCAGCGTGAATAGCTTTAACGTTCTGTAGGTTGTTAGTAGCACGCTCAACGAGAGCATCCTTAACACTTACAACGATCAAAACATTGCGCTCCGCACCGAGCTTCTTGAGGAGTTTAGCTGTCTCGGCAGTCTTGCCATCTTTGCATTCAAAAGTTTCGATGACTTTGATCTTGTCGGCGTTAACGCTCAAAGCCTGGCGGATAGCCTGACGCTTAGCCTTGGTGTTGAGCTGTTTAGAATAATTCTCTTCGCCGGTAGGGCCGAAGGTGATACCACCGCCGCGCCAGATTGGCACACGAGATGAACCGAAACGTGCACGACCAGTGCCTTTTTGCTTCCAAGGCTTCTTACCACCACCACGAACCATGCCACGGGTCTTGACCACGGCGAGGTTTTCACGGCCATTAGCCATGTAAGCGACATAAGCAGCCTTCAACAGTTCGTGATTGGTAACTTCAACGCCGAATACGGCCTTATCAAGCTTTGCAGCGGTAGTGGCCTTAGCACCAGCTTTTGTATACGTAGCAGTAGCCATTACTTAGCCCCTTTCACTACGATAACGCCTTTACGTGGACCAGGTACGGAACCAGTTACACCGATGACGCCGAGTTCGGTATCGACCAGAGCAACCTTAAGTCCTTTAACGGTGATCTGTTCGTGACCCAACTGGCCGGCCATGCGGGTGCCTTTAAAGATGTGCTGTGGGTACATAGAACCGATTGAACCCACTTTACGGGTGTTACCCTTGGCACCGTGCGTTTTGCGCTGTCGGTGGAAGTTGTGTCGGCGAATCGTACCAGCCCAACCTTTACCTTTTGTAAGGCCAACGACGTTGACTTCGTCGCCAACACTAAAAACGTCGGCATTGATTTTTGCGCCGACGTTGAGTTCTTCTGGGATTTCTGTAATGCGGAATTCACGAATGAGCTTAGGCATCACCTTGGCATTCTTTACGTGACCAGCCACACTCTTTGAGAGCTTTTTAGCTGTTTCGGTGCCGAGTTGTACGGCGGTGTAGCCGTCTTTTTCTTCGGTTTTGTGATGGAGAACAGTGTGCTCAGCGACAGAAAGTAAGGTAATAGCAGTCACGGTACCGTCTTCTGCGATGGTACTTGTCATGCCAACTTTTCGAGTAATTAATGCTTTCATGGTTTCCTTATTACTTGTTTTGTCTCTGAGCTTGACATAAAAACACCTGGTTACGAGTGGTTTCTACCCCTGTTTCTGGTAGACCTGCTAGCGTGAACCAAGTACACGTCCTACTGAGATATGCTACTAGAGTAACACGTTCGTCTTACTCCTGTCAATATGTTGCAAATTCTACTATATTAGCGAGTCTATGCTCTTGTACTTTTCGGCAGCGGCAGCTTCTGCTCGTGGATCGTCCATAAGGGTCGGATGAGATCCTGCTTGTCGCACCGTCTCCGAGCCTAGTCTGTGGATGGTATCGCTCTTTATATCGTAATTGCGCTCTTTGCCAAATGAGCCAAAGAAATCGAGAATGGTTTCATCTTGCTGTGCCTCTTTTCGACCGAAATCAACTAAACTCGCGACTGCTGCCTTAACAAGACTTGGATTGTCCTTGTCTCGACTTGCGGGGTTGACGAGTCCTAGAGTAGTCCTTAGATGTTGTTCTTCAATTGGCGGCGCAAAGTGAACTAACAGGTGTAAGTTGTCACTGCTGCGCGCTAACGTGATGACTCCTCTTTCTGGAATGTGTTCAGCTGCACTCATTATAGGGAGCCCTTACATCTTGATTTCGACGTCGCAACCAGCTGGCAGAGACAGATTCATCAGTGAATCGATGGTCTTCGGAGTTGGCTCGAATACGTCGATAAGGCGTTTGTGAACACGCATTTCAAACTGTTCACGGCCCTTCTTGTACACGTGCGGGCTCTTCACGACGGTGAAGGTGCTGCGTCGAGTAGGCAGTGGGATCGGGCCGGCCAAAGAAGCGCCGGTCCGCAGTGCAGTGTCTACGATCTGCTTAGCGGCCTGGTCGATCACTTTGTGGTCGTAGGCCTTAAGGCGAATACGGATTCGCTGTTTAGTATCTGGAGTTTTGGCGTCAGCCATAGGTGGTATTCCTTCCCTCCCGCTCGGGAGACGTACTGTAACATCGAAGTATCTTTCAAAGTCGACTTTTAGTCA
>DASVMD010000075.1:0-7125 GCA_036384495.1 Saccharimonadales bacterium (SeqCode) | reverse complement strand
GCAGAGCAAGATCAAGCAGTATGGCGTCGAACGCGCCGGTAAGGGCTGCCTCAATGCCTTCCAGGCCGGTTTCTATGTGGGTAATGCGGTGGCTGGTCGCCAGTGCCTGCATGAGCGCTAGAGCCATCTCACGACCGTCTTCTATAAAAAGTAGTTCTGTCATGCGCCTATTATTAGCAGACTAGTCTTAAATAAAAATTAAAAAACTAAATTTACCATATAAGCAACTCTATATTTTAATAAAAATTTCAGAATTGGATCGAAACTATATGACGCGACTGTCATAGGCCCAATGCAACAGAGCCTGGCGTTGCCTTTTACGACAGGTGAGATCTCCAGGATGGCAATGAGCTTTTATTTGTCCGATATGCCTACGCATGGCTTTCCAGCGAGCGATTTGGCGAGCATCTTCCTCTGGTATGCGGCGCCCCATGTAGTAGCGACAGTACCACTGAAACCAGCCTCGAGGGTCATCTTTGTATATCCAACCTTTTGCCTGCCAGACAGAGAGCGGCTGACTGGCTGCTATTTCAAAAAAGTTACAGGCTGGATCAGGGCCGCCGTCGTGCAGACGAGCGTTGGTAAACCAGTCTGCAGGAAATTCACCCTGGCAATCGTTAAGGTAGGAGCCGCCGAAGACGCCGAGCGTCAGCATCTGTTTTGGGGTAAGCTCGGGCTTAAATTCCGGATCGAAATGTTGACCGACAGGCTCCTGTAGGCTGTACGTGTACCCCTGCTGCATGGTGTCGTCGACAACAACGGTGCGGCTCATAGTTAGGCGGGGCGGCCAATCATAGGTGCTTGCTGCACAAAACTGTGCTGTTCTAGGATTTGCATCAGTGCCACGGCGACTTCTTCGCGGCTGACTGAAGCTTTTGTCGGGCCGTGTTCTAGTAATACATAGGGCTTTGGTGTTCGATTCTGGAGCCGCAAGACGCGTAGAATGGTCCACTCCAGGCCGCTGGCCTGGATGAGTTTGGCGTGCTCGATGCCGTCTTTCACGCGTGGTGGCTGCACAATATGCAACAAAGCGTTTAGGAATCGGTCGCGCAGGCTGACTTTATCGCCGGGGAATCGGACGCCAGTGCCGGTGAGGCTGACCAGCCGAGTGCTGCCGTTTTCTTGCATGACTTTTATGACATTGCGGATGGTTTCGGTCTGGACGCGCTTTGGCGAGTGTCGGACATGACCGATCAGGCTTACGACGACGTCGGCGCCGTTCAGGAGCGCTCGTACCTGATCTTCTTGCGTGCCGTCGCACTGCATCACTACTAGGTTAGGATGTGACGCGAGCGTGTTGTGGGAGTGTATTCCGGCGTGTACTTTGTAGCCGGCATTGACGGCGCGGTGCACAAAGGCTTGTCCGGTGCGGCCATTAGCGGCGATAACTGCGATAGTCATAAGATGCGTCCTTTCTATGAGCGAAATTATGAGAGTGTGCGAAGATGCGGACATCTGGCGCCAACCGTCACGCTCCTAGTATAAACCCCTTACGCAGCAATATAAATAGCGCTTACGCTATACTGAAGTTATGATTCACAAAATATCGCGAAAAGAACTGCTGCAGGCACAGGCGGCTCTCTTGACGGCTATCATCTTGCAGGTTATAACTCGCCATATTGGCGGTGAGCTGCTGCCAGGCACCCAAACCTTTTTGATTATCATTGAGTGTGCTCTGGCTGGCCTGATTGGATTTACCGTTAATGTGCGCCATATTCGTGCCGTACGGCTGCATCATGTGGCGGCGGTCGTGTTGCTGGCCTTAATTTCAGCTGCCAACATCAGCGCTCTGGTATTCGTTTTGGACCAGTTAATTGTTACCCATGCCTCGGCCAATGGCGAGCAGTTGCTGGCTTCGGCGGTGGCGATTTTTATTACAAATATTATTGTGTTTGCGCTCTGGTATTGGGAGATTGACAGCCCCGGCCTCACCCGAACCCGATGGTCGCGGAGCGACAAGGATTTCCAGTTTACGCAACAAGACATGGTGAGCGAATTTCCGCAGTGGCGGCCCGAATTTGTGGATTACGTGTATCTGTCGATTACGAACGCCGTTAACTTTGCGCCGGCTGACACGCGGCCTCTGACGCGGCAGGCAAAAGCTCTGATGGCGGCACAATCCTTGGTGTCGGTGTTCACGCTGGCGCTAGTTATTGCGCGCTCAGTGAGTATTCTCGGCAATTGACGAGCCTGCATGCTAAAATAGACAACATTAAAGGAGATCAGATGCCCGATACCGACCATGTTATCCAAGTTAAAAATTTGACCAAATCGTATGGAGCGAATGAGGTTCTTAAGGGTGTTGATCTCCAGGTGCGGCGTGGCACCATGCTAGCGCTCTTGGGCCCGAACGGTGCCGGCAAAACCACCACGGTGCGAATTTTGAGCACACTGTTGCGCGCAGATGGCGGCACGGTAACGGTCGAAGGGCACGACGTGCTGTCCGAGCCCGACAAAGTGCGCAGCGTGATTGGCCTCACCGGCCAATCCGCGGCCGTTGACGAGCTGTTAACGGGCCGCGAAAACCTGGAAATGATGGGCCGTTTGTACCGCCTGACCAAAAACAGCGCCCGCGAACGCGCCCAAGAGCTGCTCGAGGATTTTGACTTGGTTGCGGCCGCCGATCGCACAGCCAAAACCTACTCTGGAGGCATGCGCCGCCGACTCGATCTGGCGGTTAGCTTGATTGCCACGCCGCCTGTCATCTTTTTGGACGAGCCAACCACTGGCCTCGATCCGCGTTCCCGTCTAGCCATGTGGAGTATCATTAAAAAATTATTAGCTGATGGCACCACCATCTTGCTAACCACGCAGTACCTCGAAGAAGCCGATCAGTTGGCCGATCAAATTGTGGTCATCGACGGCGGCAAAGTGATTGCCGAGGGTACCGCCACGGAGCTTAAGAGCAAAGTGGGCAAGGATCGCTTAGAGCTTACCTTTGAAAACGAGCAGGCGCTCAATAAGGCCACCGAGCTGCTAGGCAAAAACGTGGTTAGCTCCAACCCCAAAACCTCGTCACTCACCATCATTATTCAGGAAACTAATAAAGACGTACGTAGTACGCTCGAAAAGCTGGAGGTCGCCAAGCTCAAGATTGAGGCCATGGAAATCCATAAACCGACACTCGACGACGTGTTCTTGTCGCTAACCGGCAAGCAAAAAGATACCAACAAGGAGACAAAATAATGGCGGTTAAACTCGAATTTGAACACAAGCCCGCGCCGCTGCAGTCGCTGAATGACTCACTGATCATGATCAAGCGCAGCAGTCGCCATATCTTGCGTAACACCGACCAGTTACTGGGTGCATTTTTCCAACCAATTATGTTTTTGGTGCTGTTCGCTTCGGTGTTTGGCGGGGCGATTTCCAAGGCCTTGCCGCACGGTGTTAGCTACCTGGACTTTTTAATGGCCGGTATCATCGTACAAACCGTGGCTTTTGGCTCTACTACCACCTCACTTGGCGTTTGTAATGATCTGCAAAAAGGGATAGTTGATCGCTTCCGGTCACTGCCCATGTCAAACCTAGCCGTTTTGAATGGTCATGTAGTATCTGATCTGTTTCGCAACGCTATTTCTACCATCGTGATGCTGCTAACCGGTCTAGTTATTGGCTTTCGCAGTAGCGCCAGCGTCATGGATTGGCTAACCATTGCCGGCATCTTAGTATTGTTTACGCTAGCTTTCTCATGGGTTTCGGCCGTATTAGGATTGCTGGCCAAGAGTGTCGAAGGCGTGCAGTGGCTGGGCTTCGTATTTGTGTTCCCGCTCACTTTTGCCAGTAGCGCTTTTGTGCCGACCGAGGGCATGAATAAAGTGCTGAGAGCTTTTGCCGAAAATCAGCCGATCACTCAAATCGTGAATGCCGTACGAGCCCTCATTCTTGGCCGTCCAATTGGCAATTATGGTTGGCTAGCCGTAGCCTGGAGCTTGGGTATACTGGTAGTCTCGGTGCCGCTGGCAGCTTGGTTATTTAGACGTAAGACAACGCAATAATATAAAGGAGAAAATATGAGCAACGTAACAATAGGATCGTATTTGTTCTTTGAGAACGGCACCTGCCGCGAAGCCATGGAGTTTTATAAGGGCGTTTTCGGTGGCGAAGTAAGCTACACGACCTTCGACAGCATGCCTGGCACTCAGCCGGAACATGCCGACAAAATCATGCACGCCGACCTGCACGGCGGCGATATCGGCTTGTTCGGTAGCGATGTCTTCGAAAAACAGCTCGGCACCGGCAAAATTGAACTCTGCCTGGGCGGAGAGGACGAAGCCCGATTAACGGAAATCTTTGATGCCTTAAGTCAGGGCGGCACCGTCCGATCGGCGCTCAAAAAAGAAGCCTGGGGCGACACTTTTGGTCAGCTAACAGATAAGTACAACGTTGCCTGGATGGTCAACATCCGCACGGCGCAGGCTTAATCCTGCAAGACCGACAAAATATTGCCCGAGGGATCTTTGAACCAGGCTATATCCGGACCCTGGCCAGCGGCTTTACCTCGTAAAATACCCTTTTCGTCGGCGGGAGCGGGCAAGTTGTCGTAGCGTTCCATGGTGACGCCTTTTTCGACCAACGCGTCCACCGCGGCGTCAATATCTTCAACGACCAGATTCAATACCGTAAAAGTAGCCGGCTGGTGATCTTCTTTTGAGTAGATAAACACTTCGCCGCCGCCGGGAAGCTGTAAATGTAAGCCCATCTGGTCGTCCTTGACCTCGAGCCCGAGTGTACCAGTGTAAAAGTCTTTGGCCTCCTGCTGATCTGTAACCGAGAAACCGCTAAACGAGTGAACAATCTTGAACATATACTGCCTTTCTGCCGCACGTTAAAAGAGTGCTTGCTATAGTCATACTAGCACTTTAGGGCACGGGCAGCAGCGAAAAGTCTTACCCGTTATGCTTGCAAGTGGTACTATGGGCGTATCGTAAGTGGAGGAAACTGATGGACCAAGTAGGACTATCGCAAAAAGTCGTTATTGTCGAAGATAATACGAGCTTGGCCGAAATTTATAAAGTTCGGCTCGAAGCGCTCGGCTACACTTGTTTTGTAGCTAACGACGGCGAGCAGGCGCTTATAATTATTGAGCGCGAGCTACCAAATTTAGTGCTGCTCGATCTGATGGTTCCTAAAATAGCCGGCGACCAGATTTTAGAGCGCATGCGCGCCAGCGACTGGGGCAAAAACATCAAGGTGTTGATTATTTCCAACCTCAACGAGGCCGACGCACCTGCTGGGCTCCGCGAAAAGGGCATTGAGGGCTACGCTGTTAAGGCCAATTTGTCCGATGATATGCTCGATCAACTGGTCGATAATATCTTAAAACCTGCCGACCAAACCGAAGATGTCTCGCTGGAGTCGCCCGACTCCACACAGCTGTCTTCATAAAAATTGACTTTACGCATTAATGAGTATTTAATTACGTATAGTTATGTCAGCACAAGAAGTACTACCAGTTTGCGGCAGCGTATTCCCGCGGCAATCCGCAGAAGCCGATCATGCGCTTGATTTGTGGCAAGAACGCCACGATAGTGTCCTTGGGGTTCACCGCGGTATCGATGAAGTCCAGCCGGCAAACAAGTGGGCCGAAAAAGGCATTACGGCAGCTCACTTGCTTGGCCTGGCCGCGACGCAAGCCGTGGGTTTTACGAAAGCGCCGTCTGCACTAGCACTCCCGTTAGCTGCCGAAGTCTATACGCGAGTAGAGGCTTACGATCACGCGCACCTACCCCTGGCTGTGAGCGCCAGCGCTCAGCCGAATGCTCTGGTAGCTGCTAGTATCGCAGGCGGGATTGCCTACGGATCATGGAATTACATGGCAGCTCGATTGGTCGGAGGTGGCGTAGGTCGATTTCCTCGCTTGTTTGACGCCATAAACAGAAAAGCCAATAAAAAGAAGCAGCATACCGACAAGTTATCAAGTGTACTGCCGGGACTGGGCGCTACCGAAACCGAAAAAGGGCCTGCGCGTACTGCAGCCGATCACCTTGTGTGTGGGGCAACAATATATGGCGTAGGCATGGCACCGTATATGGGGTCCGCAGCAATACAGAATCAGTCGCCGGCCGAGCGTCGTACGCTCAGTAAAAAACTAGGCCTGAGCGCCTGCGTATTTGCTGGCTCCTTGGCAACCGGAGTAATGAGTGTGGCCTACACGGCCGATGTGCTGCAAGGAGGCGATTCAAAACTCGCCGCCCAAATACTTGAAACTTCCAGCAATAAAGAGTTACTCGTTGGAATCGCCTGGATAGGCTTCGCCGGACGAGTAGGCTATTTGGGTGCTAAGCACCACATTACAAAACAAGTTGCCAAGTATCGAAAGGCTCGTCGTCCGGAACTAGCCCCCTCCTGCGAATAACTGCATTGGCAGCAGTCTCCACTGGGAGAACAGTATGTCAATAACAACTCAGACAAATGCGTATTAAAACGTCCGAGTGCCCCAAAAGACTGTTCCAGGCTGTAGCTTAACTTTTATGATTTTAGTAGGTATCGATTGTACCCCCGCCATCGGTGACGAGTCCGGACGGCCAAGGATTGCGCAGATGTATCGCGCTGCTCGATAAATAAGTGTAGTAGCCAAAGGTACCGGCCGTATTAAGCGTATCCTGCACTGGCTGAGATAGATCAGTCGCGGGTATGCCACCCGAGGGTAGGCTGTATTTTGCTGCTACGTCACTTGGTCGGGCGACATTCTTGAGGCTGCCATCCGTATCGTGCTCTACCGAAAGGAATGCATTGAGGATATAGCCCCATGTTCCCTCGTCTTTGCCTGGTGTTGGAAGTCTAGCCATTCAATTATTTGGACACAAACCAGCAGTAGTCCGCCTGCCTCATAGTGCTCATGCTTGCAATGTACAAGACTGAGATATTCGAATCAAATTATTGGTCAGGATCTGGCTTTTGGCTGGGCATAGCGAGCGAGGTTAGAATCTTGATCGTACAAAATCCGGCTAATTCCATGGCCTAATAAGAGTTTACCCCACTGAATAACTTATTATCTATATGTTTACTGATCAAATATCGACAACCGTATAAGCGTACTTAGAAATAAAGTAACATACTACACAGTTTAATTTTGTAGTCCGGAGTATAATGCACCTCATACAGGGGAGATGCCATGGCGGACGG
>DASVMD010000074.1:0-5745 GCA_036384495.1 Saccharimonadales bacterium (SeqCode) | reverse complement strand
TAGTGAGCTTGGAATGAGTAACAGTACTGTGCGTACTCACGTGAGTAATATTATTAAGAATACAGGGTTTGATAGCGTAGAAGAGGTTGCTTTAGTCGCGGCCGATAAAGGAGTTATCCCTATGGCCGAGGTGCCGGCAGGCCGTGCTCTCTTACTAGCTCCGGAGCAGCGTAAGTTTTTACAAGATTACTTTGGCTGTACCTACAAAGAAATAGAAGAAGCTACGGGAATGGGTCGCCATACTATTGTTGAGAACTGGAAAGAGATATATGTTACAACCAAAGCGAACTCGAGAAGGCAGGCAGTAATAATGGCCTATAAAGATAAACTAATAGAGGCCCCTGATCTATAGAAGTCTGAGTTTGTGAACTTGCTCGCAAACCCTACAAACTTTCAGCGAACGCTAGCCAAGTGGCGTACAATACAACCCATGATGTTTATTGCTATTGCCGCAGTTTTTGCGGTGCTTATGCTCAGTGAGCTTTGGTGGCGCAAGCGCCGTCCGCACGGTGAGTTCAGTCGCAAGTTTGTGCATATCAGCGTGGGTAGTTTTGTGGCGTTTTGGCCGTATTTTTTGAGTGCTAACGAGATTCGGCTGCTAGCCGTTGCTTTTTTGGTAGGCGTGGCAGTTTCCAAAAAATTGCATATTTTTAGCGCTATTCATAGCGTGCAGCGGCCAACGTTGGGCGAATTTTGGTTTGCACTAGTGGTCGGCATCTTGGCCTTTTCGGCGGCTCACCCGCATATATATACGATTGCACTTTTGCAAATGAGCCTGGCCGACGGGCTGGCGGCAGTTGTGGGCACGCGTTTTGGCGCTGGTAGTCGTTACAGTGTGTTTGGCTCGGCTAAGAGCGTAGTGGGCTCGGTGACGTTTTTTGTAGTGTCGTGCGCCCTGCTGGTGGTGTACCAAATGCTTGAACCTGGGCTTTTGCCGACGGCGCTTGTCCCTTGTATCGCCCTTGGCGCAACAGCACTAGAAAATCTTGGCGTACGCGGAGTTGATAACCTATTAGTGCCGCTATTTGTGGCTGGAGTGCTCCGGCTGTTTGCCTAGTCGCGGATGGCGATGGTGTGCGCCCGCAGTGCATTAAAGATTACAAATATATCAACGCCCTCTTGCACGATGGCGCCGGTGAGTGGCGAGAACGCGCCGGTGGCAAATACGAGCATCAACACAACGCTCAGTCCAATGCCAATCAGGATACTTTGGCGGGCAATCGAAAAGGTGCGCTTAGCGATTTCATAAGCCGAAGCCACGCGGCCGAGATCGTCCAGCATAATCACCATATCGGCTGACTCGCTAGCAGCCGTGGAGCCTTTTGCGCCTAGCGCAATGCCGATGTCTGCCCCGCTCAGCACCGGCGCGTCGTTCACGCCGTCGCCTACAAAGGCTAGAGGATGCTCAGTTTCTTCTATAATGCGCAACTTATCGGCTGGCAGCATTTCGGCGTGCACGTGGTCGATGCCCAAAGACTTTGCGATTGCTTGGGCGGTGGCTTGGTTGTCGCCGGTTACCATTAGGGTTTCGTGAATGCCAAGCTGCTGGAGGCGCTCCAGCGTGTCTTTGGCTTCGGGGCGTAGGGCGTCGGTAAGCGTAATAATGCCACTCAGTTTGCCATCGATTGCCACGTACACCGCGGTTTGGTTCACGTCGCTACGTTTAAAAGTCTTCGGCAGCTCTACATTTTCTTCTTCGAGTAGGCTGAGTCGGCCCAACAATATTTGTTGGCCCCGAATAACAGCTCGCAGGCCGCGGCCCGATACTTCCTGCACATACTTGGCCTTATCCAGCTTGATGCTCTGGGATTTCGCTTCAGCAACCAAGGCACGAGCCACCACATGATTGGAATTTTGCTCCAGGCTGGCCGTTAAGCGTAGCAAATCCTTTTCGGGGATATCGCCATAGGTTTTTACCTCGTTAACTTCCAAAACACCAGTGGTGAGCGTGCCGGTTTTATCAAAGGCGATCACTCGCGCTTCGGCCAGGCGTTCCATAGCCGAGCCGGATTTTACAATAATGCCATACTTGCTGGCCCGAGCCATGCCGCTGATTAAGGCGATCGGCGCAGCCAAAATAAGCGGACAGGGCGTGGCAACCACAATAACTTCCAAGAAGCGGATCGCCTGGCCGCTGACAACCCAGGCAGCAGTGGCAATGGCGTAGGCGGTGACCGTAAACGGCAGGCTGTAGCGGTCGGCCAGCCGGACAAATGGCGCCTGACTGGCAGCTGCACTACGCACCAGGCGGACGATTTGCTGGTACTGGCTGTTTTCGGCGGTAGCCGTCACTTTGGCGGTCACCACGCCATCTTCATTAATTGAGCCGCTCAATAGGGTGTCGCCAATCTGTTTGGCTTGCGGCAAACTTTCGCCAGTCAGAGATGATTCGTTAAAGCTGGCTTCGCCTTCGGTAATAACAGCGTCGACCGGCACGACTTCGCCGGGCTTGACCACAATCTTTTCGCCTATTTTTAAGTCGTCCACCCGCACATCAACAGTTTTGCCTTTGCGAATCACGTGGGCCATTTGTGGTGCGTGCTCTAGTAGTGCGTCAAGCTCGGCCTGAGCGCGGTGATGGGCGTAATCTTCGAGCGATTCGCCGCCTGTCAGCATCAACACAATAACGATTGCCGCCCAGTATTGTCCTAAAATAACAGAGGTAAGAATGGCGGTGGCGGCCAAAATATCGACGCCGTAGGTGCCGGAACGGACATCTTGCCACATGCCCCACAGCAGCGGCAACAACTCAATGACGGACACGACGCCAAGCACCCAGTGCGCGGCCGTTTGCTGTCCCGCAAACTGCAAAACAAGCCCCGCTACCAGACCCACGACAGCTAAACTAAACAGCTTATATTCGCGCAAAAAACGGGACAATCGCCTCATATACTCCCCACAAATTCATTAATCATTTATAAGTATAACAGGCTATACTAAAGGACATGGAACAGCCAAATCCCACCAAAGTCGCGGTACGAGCTACCCTGCACTGCCTGACGGGCTGTGCCATCGGTGAAATCCTGGGCTCAGTTATTGGCGCTGGCCTGAACTGGAGCAACATGGCCACCGAATTCCTGACAGTACCGTTAGCCTTTCTTTTCGGTTACGGATTAACCGCTCGTTCGCTGCGCAGCCACGGCATAGAGTTCCGCAGGTCGGTGCGATTAGCTCTGGCTTCTGACACGTTTTCGATCCTCACTATGGAGATCGTCGACACCATTATTATTTTGTCGATCCCTGGAGCGCTGGCTGCCGGCCCGGGTACACTGTTGTTTTGGCTGAGTCTGGCAATAGCCTTGGCGGTGGCCTTTGTGGCGGCGGTGCCAGTGAATCGTTATTTGATCGCGCGGGGCAAGGGCCATGCGCTGGTGCACCAGCATCACTAAGGAGGTAGGCATGAAAGCGGCCCAATTAACAGCATACGGTTCGGACGGTTTGCAAGTAAACGATGCTCCAAAACCGACACCACAAACCGGCCAGGTTTTGGTGGAAGTCTACGCCGCAGCCGTTAACCCCTTTGATTGGAAAGTTCGTGATGGCCACATGAAGGAGTTTATCCCGTTGCAACTTCCGGCCACGTTGGGAGGCGATCTAGCGGGTGTTATTAGTGAAGTCGGCGAAGGCGTCGAGGATTTTAGCCTCGGCCAAAAAGTATATGGTTCGGCCAACGCTGTCGGTGGTCAGGGTTCTTTGGCAGAATTTGCACCGGTCGGCATCGACCAATTAGCACCTATGCCAGCCGGAATCGAATTCGCCCAAGCTGCTGCTCTGCCGCTAGTAGCCACCAGCGCCTACCAAGCGTTAGTCGAACACATGAATCTGCAGCCCGGCCAAAAAATCTTGATTCACGGTGCTGCCGGTGGCATCGGCTCCATGGCCGTGCAAATTGCTAAACAGTTGAATGCTTATGTTGCCGCCACAGCATCGGCAAACGACGTCGATTTTGTAAAACAGCTTGGCGCCAATGAAGTAATTGACTATAAAGCCCAGGACTTTACGAAAATCATAAAAGGCTACGACGCCGTTTTTGACACTGTTGGCGGCGACACCAACACTAAATCGTACGCCGTCTTAAAACCGGGCGGCATACTGGTTTCCATGACCACGCCCGAAGACGAACCGCTCGCAAAACAATACCAAATCCGCTACGTACAGCAGTCCAGTCAGGCTACTAGCGAGCGCTTACAAGCCGTAAGTAAACTGGTTGAAGCCGGCAACCTCAAAGTAAACGTCGATAAAATATTCCCGCTCGACCAAGCTCCCCAAGCATTCGAATACCTCAAAACCGGCCACCCGCGCGGCAAGGTCGTTATCCAAGTTAAGGTTTAGCGGCGATTACGCTCGCGTGGCCCATCACTGAGGAGCAGAAAGACCAGGAACGCGCCGACCAATAATGATTCCATAGGGCCTCCCGTCTTAATTACGCTTTTAGTGTAACGCTCTGGCGCAGGCAAAGCTGTTCAAAACGTCACACCTACAGTGTGGCATTGGTCACTGATCCTAAACTGAACCAATTAATTACGTAGTAACTTCCTCGGAGAGGGAGAGGGGTTCTTTGAGCGTAAAACCAAGCACCGGAGGATGGAATGTCCTCTGGAATTCGGCCACGGCTTCTCGGGCTCTAACTTCGTGCGGCAGGTTGGAATATTCTTGATATGATTCCTTACTCATGTATTCAACCACACCATCAAAGACTTGGGCGATAATGGTTTTTGCATCATCATCGGTAAAATCCCCCTCTTTCTCGTATATTTCTTTGGCACGCCCGACCACTTCTAGAAAGCGTTTTCGACGTGGATCTTCAAAAGTTTCTTGAGGATAAAAAAAGCTATCAAGCCAATGTTCAGTTTCGTGCACAAGCACGTCGCCCGCACTCATGCTAATGCTGAGACCTTGCATTTCGCTATCCGGCTCAGGCCAAGTTTTTACCGCCCGTTCGATGATTCTTGGCATAAAAAGTTTAATTGCCGGCGCGTTGCTATCGTGAACATGCATACCGAGCGCTCCAGGTGCGAGCTTGGCTTCAATTGAGTTGGCGTCTGCGAGATGTAGCGCTAAGGTGCCTAATTCTGTAGGCGCTCTCTCTGCAAGTCTATGGTCAACCCAATTATTAAAAGAAACCAGGTCAAATCGTACTGCCGAAAAAGGCAATACAGCACCTTCGTCTATGTAAAGTTGCGTTTCAAAATCTGCCAAAGTAATACCTGGGTAGTCATAACCGACACTGCGTTCGTGTCTACAAAACTCTTATAAAAGTTCTTGGGGCGAGTGAAGGGTCTCGAACCCTCGACCTTCGGAACCACAACCCGACGCTCTAACCAACTGAGCTACACCCGCCAAGAACAGAGGTGATTATAGCTGAAAACGCCGCTCTTTACAAATCTTTTACCACGGCGGTAGCAGCGAAATGAACAGATCACCGAGCAACGCAGACCTTGTTTTTCGTTTATTTTTGCCTACCAGCAAGTACGTTATAAGTACCCCAACCAATATAAAACCAAACGCCACCGCAAAAACCACCAGCGGGTTCGTGTCGCGGGAATCATGATTGCGTACCAAAACCACACCGTAAACAATGCCGATCAAACCTCCAAGCAAACAGCTGTAACGAATCAGATCAACGAGTAAGCTTATAATAAATGTTAGTAATTTTTTCATGCTTTGGGCGGACTGGCTAGAATATTTTTTGCAGTTTGGACGGCCTCGGGCGTTTTAACTTCATTGAGCAACGAATACGTGTTA
>DASVMD010000073.1:0-13719 GCA_036384495.1 Saccharimonadales bacterium (SeqCode) | reverse complement strand
GCCACATAATTCGCATACAGGCTGTTTTAAGCCCTTTGCGTATAGCTTTCTTTTGAGTTTATAGCTTTGTATGTCTGTATTTTCCTTGAGAAATTCCTCAACCGGAATAGTAGTTTTTAATTGGTATGTAAGCCCTTTGTTCCAGCCCATCCCAGTAAAGTGCGCGGTATCGAGTCCTAGAGCTAGAATTCTTCGTTTGACTTGCTCGTAGTTGCCGCCCGCGGGCACCAGCTGCAGGGCAATCAAAACTGCTCGATAGCTGCGAGCAATTTTTACTGCCTCCACAAGTTGCGCATCAGTCCATGACCTCTTTTTTGGCACACTGTCATTATATCATTTGCCACCCCTGTATAACACCTTAGAAAAGTATTATTTAAGATTTAGTACTCTTACTAGATTATACGGAGATGCAAGCTCAATAATGGAGGCACCTACGGGATTTGCACCCGTGTACATGGTTTTGCAGACCACTGCGTAACTACTCCGCCAAGGCGCCATTACTGCGCCTATTATAGCGTACGCGGCGCCGGTTACGAAGCGTGAGGTTAGCGCAGAGCTCTTTGCGGGCCATCAAGTCTGAGAGCGAATTGAACCTGTTTTGGCGTGAGATCCGTAGGTTCGGCTACGATTTCTTCGATACGCTCCTTGACTTCCTCGGGGCTACGCTGCCGTCCATCGTCGTGAGCAACCCTAAAAACCAACGCTGCCAAATAGTTTTGGACAGCTGGTAAACAGTCGAAATTCTTGACGACATCTTTAACCAACGCTTGCTCCTCAGGCGTAGTGTGTAATTCTTGCAGCTTTTTAGTGTCTATCGGAGAGCCTTTGCCTACGGCCGATCGGGCAGCGCCAATCGATTTGCCCGCCAGCCACCGAATCGCCGAAATACCGTGCTTAGCCGATTCGACACCAAGTTGTTGTAAGCTCGGATTAGGATTAGATCGTTCGGGAGATTGCCAAGCCGCATACTCTTTTGTAAAACGCTCCAGCACGGTTACGGCCGCGGCTTGAGCAGCCGGACCAGCCACCAGTAAACTACCGCTCAGTGTTTCGGCCGGTTTTGTAATAACCGGCACATCCGGAATTTTTACTTCCATACTCCTCTTTTCTTCTTTTATGCGTGTTTGTCGCTGGCTGAAGTGCAGTCAAAGTTTGAACTATAAAAGAGATCCTGGCTTTTGGCTGTGGCCTATTTCACAGGCTTGGGAGATTGTTTACCTAAGTGCTGGCTCAATTTTGCAGCCAACGATTGTACAACCGATAAAATATTGAAGCGCTGGTTAAAGACGAGGAGCGCGACGAGCGCAAAAAAGAGCATGTGGTACATCTGTGACTTAAAAGGCGCCAGGAATCCAATAACTAAATTTTCGGCGACTGGCCGCAGTGCGATATCCGGTACGGCAGCAGCAATTGGTGGCGGCACAAAAGGAACCGTTAACAGCCCGAGGAGCGACACAATCACAACGGCACTTCCAGCAGCATAGACCCGTTTAGCATAGTGCTTTCTACCGGTGTAAATATACAGGCCAAAAAGCACAAACGTGCTGAGCCAGAACAGTGGACCCAGCCAAAGCATCAACGTCACAGCGCCCGATACATTAGGGAACGAGCTACTGCGCACCAACACGATTTGGTCGGGGAGCTTTTGTTGCACGGTGTCGAGCTTGCCACCACTCAGCTGCGCTACGCTCACGACTTGTTCGAGCGGCGCTTTAATGCCGGTAAGGTCAACGGTGATGTCTTGGCGATTTTTGGTCGTCACATAAGCATAGGTTTTATTGGTTAGCGTATCGACAGCTTGTGCGCTGAGGTCACTACCCAGTAGACCGCCAACCAGCGACTCCACTCGCTTGCCAATGGTCTTTTTTATTAATGGTCGATTCTGGAAAGCATTGTCTACGACTGAGTTAGCAATAGCATCGCGGCTTGATTCTAATAACAAGGCAGTCGTAGTAATCTGCGAGAAATTCTCTTGGTCAAACACCGTGTGATTAACCCAGTAAGCCGACTGCGCCAAAAAAAGCGTCAGCGCAGCAAAGATCAACAAAAGTGCCGGACCAAATTTGGCTGCCTGTTGCCTCAGCATACGCTACCCTCCGCCTATCACGACAATACACCCACGTAGCGTGTTCGGCAATGTGAGATTTTACACGTCTTTTTGGGAGACGATCATGATTTTAGCAGTTTCTTCGGTAACTTTTGGGAGTTGGCCATCACCCATTTCGACTGCCTTGTTATAATCAAAAGCTCGGACAGGGTTTAGGTATTTTTTGAGCGAGCGAATTACCAGTCTCGGATCAAATGTCGCCTCGGTTATATGAAGCGTAGCAGTCTCGCTGGGCGCATCATCAGTAATGACTTCAACCTCCCCTTTATACTGATACGGCGATACTTCTCGCATCGTAAGATTTGCTCTACCGCCGTCAAAATCCCAGTTATATCCATCCTGTTGAGTTATGCCCTGGAGCAGGTACGGTGTCGCCATATCAAACATAAAGATACCGCCTGGTTTAAGATGCTTGGCCGCTTGTTCAAATACTCGCTCCCAGCCAGTAGGCTCAGGAATATGATTTATGGTGTCAAAAAGGCAGGTCACCAGGTCAAATTGGCGCCCTAAGTCAAAGTCGGTGATGTCACCCTGTATAAATTCGGCTTCTGGTACGTTTTGGCGGGCCTGGTGGATCATTTTGGCAGACTGTTCGACGCCTACCATATCTTCTAGGATGATGGTTTGTGCTAGTTGGTTCAGCACGGTTCCGGTGCCTGAGCCAAGATCTAGGACTGAGTGCGTGCTGGGCAAAAATCTATCGGTGAGCGCCCCGACAAGAGCTGCCTCGCCAGCGCGACCACTCAGCTCATTATGATACATGCGGTCGTAGAAAGGCGCGATTGCGTCGTATGGGGCGACACTCTTAACTTCACTACTCATAGTTAGTATATTATAGCATATAAATAAATTTTGGGCAACCAGTCTAAGCGGGCTCGGGTTCCCACAACTCGATGCGGTTGCCTTCAGGATCTTCGATTGAGGCGAAACGGCCGACGCCAGCTTGTTCTTCGATGTCCTTTGCAATTTTTACATTGTTAGCCTTGAGTTCAGCAAGCAGACCGTTCAGATCATCAACACGGAAGTTCAGCATAAAACTCTGCGACTTGTTGCCAAAATATTCGGTATCGACCGGAAACGGCGCAAAGACGGTTTGACCCTGCTCTTGTGTCCAGTCCATGCCAGTAATGCCAAGGTGCTTGTTGTACCACGCGGCGAGCGCCTCCGGGTCTTCAGCCCTAAAGAATACGCCACCGATGCCTGTGACTTTCATGATCTTTCTTGGAGCGTACGTGGAAATAGGCGGACAATGATCGTCGCCAGTATGAGACTAGAGGCGCATGCTTCCAGCACCCACACATGAAAGCCCGTGTCGGCGAGTTGCGGAGTTGTCGGCGTGGTTGTTGCAGCTGTACCGGCTACTGCTACTGCGGCCGTAGTAAACTGCCAGCTAAAAGCCGTGCTGCCGTTGTCGGCTGCATCAAAGAATGCTCCACTAGGAATGGATACCGTATAGGCCGTATTTGGCTGCAACGTGGTCGGCGTAATCGTAATAGTATTTGTGCCACTACCACTGAGCTGACTACTGCTGCTGACCGGAAGTGATTCTACTAGTGAATTATCGGCAGTCTTGCGGATCTCAATGGTGTTTGCACCAAGGAACCCCGGCTCGCTGAGCGTAATAACCAGTGGGCTGTTGACGGCGACGGATGTCTGGTTATTGGTTGGCGAAAGATTGGTTGGTGTTGGCGGCGTGGTATCGAGCGTGACGTTTGTGGCGGTAGACGTAGCTGCCGGATCAAGCGCCTGATTTTGATACGAAAGCGTCACGCTGTAATTGCCATCCGGGATACGCGACACCGCGGGCGATATACTGCTGATGTGCGAATCTGGCAGCAAATTAACGCCATTACTGAGCGTAAAATTAGTCGTACCAGACGTCGCTGTGGTGAGCGTTATAGTATAGGTGCTAGCGCCGACAAATATGAGCTTAACCGAATTAGTAGCTGGCGTAACCGGCAAGGTAAACTGGACGGGAATGTTTCTGCCCACTAAGCCACCAGTCACTGGCGACGTTAATGTTGGGGTCGGTGTCGCGGCTGATGCGAACGGCGTGCCGGCAAGCACTGAAACCGCCGCCGTAAATACACCTACAGCCCCTAGTAATAACCGCACACGCTTAAACATAAGCTTTACTATAGCAAGAACTGATTATTACGCAAAGGAACCGGTCTTCAGGTCACCGTTCGGCCGAGCAGCAAATCGAAGGGCGTCCGTCTGGGCTGATGAAAGATAATACGACTATTTTTCTCGTACTTTTATCGCAGCAGATCTAAAATAATTATTGGTCAACAATCTCAATGGTTGCGCGCTGGATATTTTCTTCTTGGCCACCAAACATATTTACAATCCAATAAATATGTTTAAAACTTTCGGGGTTTATGACTAGCTTATGGCGAATCTCCTCAGCATCGAGCATGTCATCGGTAGCTTCTTGACGCAATATAATGTAGCTCAGGTTGGTGTCGGCTTTATAAAACGGTGCAGTCACTTGCTTTTCAAGGCGGTGGGAGCTGCTAATGCTATAGCCGTTGTCGCGCATGATGGCGCCAAATCCAGCCGTCTCAAGAGAGGTTGCGCGTAAGCAGGTACCTGCAAGCAGGCTCTCAACCTTTTCATTTTGCTTTGCCACAAATAGCGAATATGCCACATTGCCAAGCTTGCGCTTTGCCTCAACCCTAAACCAGCCCAGTCCTTCTTTGACTACATCATCAATAGCGGTGCTTTCGCCGCCCTCTAGTGCAAACCTAACTGCCTCCTCGGTATTGTCTTGAATAGCAGCTTCATATACAGCTTCGTTAAGATTTTTGGGGGCTGCAAACCCATCACCCATTTCATAGGTATCACGAATCGCCTGAAGCCCAACGTGAGTTTCTCGGTAAATATCTAGCACTTCCTCTACGCGCTCGTTATTATTCGCCATAAGTTCTCCTTTGGTATTAAAAATAAGACAACTTGTCAATTATGTCCAGTTTTATCCAAGCGATGACTAGGCGGTCTTACGGGAGTATTCAAGGTCAAAGTCGTGCTCCCACTCTTTGCCGTCAGATGATTTGCCCCATGCGCCCGTAATGGTGTTTCTGTCTTCGCTCACTTTGGCCTCAAAACTCTGGATGAAGCCAGGAGCATTGCGCCATATTCTCCATACGTCGTTTTCAAAACTCATTTCATAAACGCGAGAAAAGTGGCGGTCATCAAAATAAAGTATGGTGTAGGTAGGGTTGTCTTGATCGTGGCCAATCAGCCAGGTGGCGTGCGGTAGTGGAGGTGCACAAAACCATTTTCGAATGTTCGGGTACTGACAAGCTCAAGCTCGTTTTTGACGCCCGTGGGCAACCACGACAGGCCGCCACCGATTATGACGGGAGCAATGATCTGATGGTACTCATCAATAATATTGGCCTTGATGGCTTGACCTGCAAGATTCGGGCCGCCTATGTCATAGTCTTTGTCAGATTCGGCGACGAGTTGTTGAATGGCTTGCGGGTCAAAGGACCGCTCAATTGTGGTGTTTGCGATATCGACCTCAGAAAGCGAAGTGGAGTAGACAATTTTGTTGGCTCCCTGCCAGATTTTGGAGTAATCGTTCATGGCCGGACTTGGCCCGTCCATAGCACCGCCAATTCCTTCGGTAGGGATGTCGTCCCAAACTTTCATGGTTTCGTACAAGTTACGCCCCATTAATATGGTGCCGACATTACGGAGTTGGTCGTTCACGAAGCTGTGAACTTCCTCGGTTGGCCTCGCCCAATCAAACTTACCATTTTCGTCCGCGGCATAGCCATCGAGCGACGTTGTCATGAGGTAGATTAGTTTTCCCATACTAGAGCCCGACGGCGTTCGCTCCGTATGCGGCTTGGTCGGGGGTGAATTTTTCGTATTCTAGCTGGTCGATGAGGCCTCCGCGGGAGAATGACGAATAGCTCATATAGTCTTTGGCCTTTTTGGCTGCTTGCGCGTTCCAGTCGGCGCCAGAGTTGTCGGCACCATATGTAGCGTCGGCGGCAGAAAATTGCTCATATTCCAGCTGGTCTACTAAGCCGTCATGCGAGAACGCCGTATAATTGAGGTAGCTTTTTGCCTTAGCGAGTGCGTTTTTCTGACTTACGGTTACGGATGCTGCGGCCTTAGCCTGGGCCGCGGCATCGGCTGTGGCTTTATCTTTAGCGGCTTGGGCGGCTGCGTCGGCATCTGCTTTGGCCTTGGCGGCTGCGGCTTGTTGTTGCTTAGCTTTCGCGGCTGCGTCATCGTCGGCTTTCTTTTTGGCTGCCGCGGCATCAGCCTTTGCTTTGGCGGCATTCTCTTGAGCAGTTACTTCAGACTTCGTATACCTATGGATCTTAAACACCTGTTCTGTTCGCTTGCCCCCACTTATTGCAACCACCTTGAGGTTATTATCGCCTTCGCTGAGCGGCACGGCTACGCTAAAGGTATCGCCAGACACCTTTGCCGGTGATCCATTCACGGTTACCTGGGAACCAGCGGGAGAGATTTTACCTGTCAGTTGGTAGGAGTCCGCCTTGGTCGAAGCCAAAGAACTGGTGAGCGACACAGTTGGCGGGGCAAAGATAACCGCCACTACGAGTAGTGCAACAACCGTGCCTGAGGTTGCCCAGGTGGTTATTTTTTTGGCGCGTTTAGACCACCTATCCTGCCGCCACACCAGGTACAGGCCCACAGGGAAAAATACGATCAGCGCCGTGACGACTTGCCAGGTAGGGATTGCTCGCCATCTGTCTGCTCTGGTGTCTTCCCTAAAACCCATGTCATGCACTCTTTCCTGAAATGTTGTTGAGAATAATTATAGGAGGTTATTTG
This sequence comes from Saccharimonadales bacterium (SeqCode), assembly GCA_036384495.1. Lineage (GTDB taxonomy): Bacteria > Patescibacteriota > Saccharimonadia > Saccharimonadales > UBA4665 > JAQGHB01. The sequence goes on along the minus strand of DASVMD010000073.1, from coordinate 6,794 downwards.
GCAATCGCAAGTAATTCTTGGAGTTTTGGCATGGCAAGATCTGCTAGCAGTTGATGCCCTTTATCATTGGGGTGAAGGCTATCAGGCAGGAGCTCTGCTTCGGCTTCTGCCTTTGAAAATGGCTCAAAGACCTCTACAAATGGCACATGATTTTCTTCGCAGAACTGCTCTAAGGCGTCATTAAACTCTTTGATACGCCCGTTCGTGTAGCCCGTGTCTCCCCACGACACAGGATTAGAGCGCTCCTCAACACAGGGCGTTAAGCCAACAAACAACATCTTGCTTGAATACTGTTTTGCCAGCTTTACTATCTCACCAAGATTTTGTTTGTAGCGCTCGGTGTCGGAATAGGGCGTACCGGCTTTTGTGCGGGCATCATTTACGCCAATAGAAATAACAAAAGCTAGTTCTTCCGTGGCACGAACTTTTGTTTCATTCTCAAAACGAGCCAAAACATTATCACTGCTATCGCCAGAAACTCCGAGATTGAAGATTGTAGGCTGGTCGTAGTCGTCAGTGTCTACGGCCTTTTGGTCGTAGTATTTTCGTATTCGACTAACCCAGCCGCCATCAATATCCCAGAAACCTTGTGTAATACTGTCGCCAAAAATTAGAACTCTCATAGTTCCGCCAATTCAGTTCTAAGCCGATCGGCATACCTAGCCCGCTCCTCTGGTTCGGCGAGTCGTTTTTGCGCGGGCAATATCTCGTTAAATCCATCATTTTCATATCGCGGAAATACGTGGAGGTGATAATGAAAGGCATGCTGGTCTCCTGCTGGCTCATTGTTTTGCTTGATTGTAATACCGTCGGCTTTATAGGCTTTCTTGATTACCTGGGCCATTTCTTGCGCGACGACAAAGACGTGTTGCCCCACCTCACTTGGCAAGTCATAGATATTCTCATAGTGAGTATTAGATACCACGATAACGTGTCCTGCATTTTTACCCATAAAGAAAGAATTCACAAAAACAGTTACCACGTCATCACTATAGACAATGTCCGTCGGTTTCATGAGTGTCTTTTCGCTTTCTACCTTTTGAACCCCCAAACAGATCGGGCAAATATAGTTTGCGGGTGCATTGCTTGGAAACATAGTTTAATCATAGCAAACACCAAACGAACTAATTGCAAGAATGTTAGCTTTCTTTAGAAAGATTGCCCACTGCGCTTTTCCGGGAAGACGTTTTCTGTAGCCGGATCTGGCATTTCGGACAGCTATTCGATCACTGTGTTTGTATATACTGCACAGCTTCAAGAAGCGTTGGCGCAGTATATGTAGCTTGCTCTGCTTCTACGGTCGGGACACCAGTTTTTACCAGGATCGCCTTTGTGCCGGCATTAATGCCCGTCATTACATCGGAGGGACGATCGCCAATCATCCAGGATTTGTCTAAGTCAATATCGTATTTATGGGCCGCATCGAGCAGGAGTTTTGGCCTAGGTTTACGGCATTCACAGTTATCATTTTCGCTGTGCGGGCAGGTGTAGGTATTGAGTATTTTGATGCCGCTTGGCTCGATTAGTTCTAGAACTTTGTTATTGATCTCATTGAACTGCTCACGCGTAATAAGGCCCTCTGCCAAGCCTGCTTGATTCGTTACGAAGAAGACACCAAAATCAAGACCAGCTAATAGCCTCAGCGCTTCGATTGTGTTCGGTAGTAACTGTACCTTATCAAGCGAATCAACACGCTCATACGTTGGCGTACCGATGTTTATAGTACCGTCACGGTCGAGAAAGACTGCTTTCATGCCACCATCATAACAGATGAGGGGCCAGATATACTTGCTGCTTTTTGCGTATACGCCAATGCGTTAGTCGTGCAAGATCGCGTATTTGATATGCGTGACCAAGTCAGTGGTTCGTACTTCCAGAGGTTTAAGCTTGATGCCGGGGGTATCGTTGAAGAGTCGCTGGCCGCTGCCGATGGTTACCGGCGTGATATGCAACCACAATTCATCGATCAAGCCGGCTTTAAGATATTGGTTAATGGTGTTTGCGCCGCCTGCTATGGCGACGTCCTTACCGCCCGCGGCTGCTTTTGCCTGCTGTAAGGCCGACTCGATGCCATCCGTTATAAAAGTGAATGTCGTGCCGCCCTCCATAGTGATTGGGTCGTGCTCGGTGTGCGATAACACAAATACGGGAGCATGATACGGCGGATTGTCTCCCCACCAGCCCTTCCAGTTCGGATCCGACCGCATTTCAGGCGGCCCGAACATATTCCTGCCCATGATAAACGCGCCGGCACTGGTCAGCGCATCGCGCTCGGCTTTGTGCTTTTCTGGCTCGTCAAACTGCCAACCGTGGAATAGCTGTGGCGGCGCATCGCCAAAGGGTTCTTTTAGGCTCATGTGATTGCCGGCCACAAAGCCGTCGAGGGACATTGCTACGCCGCAGGTTACTTTGCTCATGGATGAATTATAGCAAATGAGCAGGTGTGCTGAAGGCGCAGTCGCACGACCATTCCCTGAGCAGAGCTATCAATTATTTTCGCTTATGGTAAAATTAGCATAATCATTAACATCGAAGACAAACACGTGCGATATAAAATGAAACGTAAACGATTCTGGTTGGGAGCAGTAGCGGTTGTGCTGCCGGTACTTTTTGCCGTACCCGTCTTGGCCGCCAGCGGCTATACCTGGACTCAGAAGCTAGACGCAGGCCCGATAAACCAGACGTTTGTAGGTATTGCTTCGTCAGCCAGCGGTAAATATGTGTCCTCAGTCAGCACTGACGGCGAAATATACACCTCACACGATTACGGCGACAATTGGACGGACGCGACTGACGGCACCGCGGCAAGCGGCCAACTGTGGCACAGCATAAGCATGTCAGCCAGCGGCCGCTACCAAACAGCGCTCGTACCTAACGGCGACATTTGGCACTCGAGTGACTACGGCGCAACCTGGACCAACGTTACAACCGGTACGGCACCGAGCGGCAGTAACTGGCTGCAATCGGCAACCTCGTCTTCCGGGCAATATGTAGTCGCCACCAACTATAACGACATATACATGTCGAACGACTACGGGGCTCACTGGACCAAGAAATCTACTGGTGGCCTAAGCGGGCTGCCGTGGAACAACTTGGCTACGTCCGTGAGCGGCAAGTATGTGTATGTGATTGAGGACGGCATAGCCATATACGGTTCGGACGACTACGGTAGCAACTGGACTAAGCTGGCGGACAAGCCGTCGATAGTCACCAGTGGCTGGAATGTCATAACTACCTCGGCGGACGGCAAGCATGTGGTCGCCGGAGATTTCCAAGGCGACCTGTACAAGTCTAGTGATTTTGGGGCCAACTGGGCAGATGTTACCGACACCACGCCGGCCAGCAACCAGTATTGGGCCGGGTTGTCTTCGTCCGCAACAGGTCAGTATGTTGTCGCCATGGCTAATGATAGTAGCGGCACCGACCCTACGCCCGTATATGTATCGCGCGACTACGGCGCGACATGGACCAATATCACGAGTGGCACGGCCCTTGAAACCACCTATTGGATGTCTATAGCCATGTCGGCATCCGGCGAGCGCATAGTAGGGGCGGCTAGCGGCCAAGGTATCTACGCTGCCGATGATCCAAGCCTTAGACCACCCGCACCAGTCATAACCAATCAAAACAGAACGACGACGGTTAGCGCCGGCAAGGCAGTCACCGTGAACGTGCTTGATGGCGCTAGTGGCTACGATAGTAGTACGTTGGCTATAGTTTCTGGGCCGTCGCACGGTACGGCAGTCGATCCGCCGGGCGACATAACCTACACTCCCAACAAGAACTTCCTGGGAACAGACTCGCTGACCTACCAGCTGTGCGCACCACTGGATGACACCGTATGCACCCAGGGCACACTAACGTTCAACGTAATCGCCGGGCCAGATACGGGCTTTGGGCAGCCTGGGCATGGTCGCGGAATGCTTGTTTTGTCCGCTTCCGTATCTTTGCTAGGGCTAGGGCTGGGCCTGCTTGCCTGGCAAATTATTGCATTCCCAAACGCCATTGATATACTTAAGCATAAGTGGACTAAATAACGATTTAAAGAGAGACTATACAATGAAGCGGACAAACTTTGTAACAACTATAGTTATAGGGGTGATAGCTTTGCTGTTGCCGCTAACACTGAGCGTGCCGGCATTGGCAGCTACCGGCTACACGTTTACCAATAAAACCGCCGGCACGAGCCTGAGTGGTATGGGCTGGAACATGGTTGCTTCTTCGTACACCGGACAGTATCTGGCAGCCGATCAGTGGGGAGGTGACATATACACATCAACTGACTACGGCGCCAGCTGGACAAAAGCCACAACCGGCCTGCCTGCCGGTGCGACGTGGTCGGGTATTGCTTCGTCCTATAGTGGCAAGCGCCTCGTCGTGGGCCAGTCTGGCGGCGATATTTATACATCAAACGATTATGGTGCCAGCTGGACGAACACCACGACTGGCACGAGCCTTAACGGCAAGAACTGGGGACCATTTACTTCATCGGCTAGTGGGCAATATCTTAGCGCGACCGTGAATGGCGGCCATATTTACGTGTCGAGTAACTATGGTGCAACCTGGACAGATGCCACATCGTCAGGCTCCAAAGAGTGGTACGGCGTGGCTAGCTCGGCTACCGGAAAGTATCTGGTGGCTGACCCATATGACGGGTACGCCGCTGTATCAAGCGATTATGGGGCAACCTGGACGACCCTGCCATCACTGCCCAACGGCGGCTGGTGCACGGCTACCATGTCTGGGACCGGACAGTATCAAACCTTAGCGGGCTGTGGGGGCAATCTATATGTTTCCGCCGATTATGGCGCAACCTGGACACAAAAAGTAAGCGATACGCACTACTGGTATTCTATGGCTTCATCATTTGACGGCAAGTATCAAACCGCCCTTGATTACGGAGCCGATATTTACACTTCAAGCGATTATGGCGCAACCTGGGCAAATGACACTGTCGGCACGGCTCTGCATGGTTTGTCGTGGGGCAGCGTTGCTTCGTCGAGTACTGGCCAACACTTAGTGTTATTAGAGGGGAGCGGCGATATTTATACGGCCAATGATCCGGCGCTTACGCCCACCACCACAGCCACTGTCACTAATCCTGTTACTTCCAAGGCTGTCGGCATCACAACCCCGCTCGGCACAAACATAACTACAACTAGTGTCACCACCGAGGCCAGTTTGGCCAAACAAGACAGCGGCTACAGCTATCCTCTAGGCTTGGTGAGCATCGGTTACGACACCGGCAATACGAGTGACCAGGTAAGCCTTACGTTTGTTACCGATTTAAAGCCTTCGCAAGTAGTGGCCAGAGATTTTAATACCACAACCCAGCAGTACGTCACTATACCTGACGCGGTCATTACTGAGACAACCTACGGCGGGCAACACGCATTGCAGGTAACCTACAGCCTTGCCGATAACGGCAGCCTAGATGCTAATTTGGCCTTCGGTTCCGTGACTGACCCGGTTGGACTGGCTCAGTCCATAAGTCCTGACACGGGCTTTGGGCAGCCACAAAGTAGGTTTGGCCTGACTGGTTTGGTTGTCACGAGTAGCATGTTGTTTGTTGGCGGGGTCGTACTTGCCAGGCGGCGCGTTAGCTAGCTAGGCTAGTAAACACCACCAACCGTTCGCTGAAATTGTTGGTACCTTTAATGACACTGCCGCTGCAGGTCATGAGATTCAGCCCAGGTTTGGCCGCGTTAACTGGCGAGAGTACTTCATTCATATCCACATCGTCCGCCGAGTACACCTTGCTGCTCACAACTTGATAGATAAAAACTTTATCGTCTCCCCTGGTTACTGCTATCTGGTCGCCGGGCTTAAGTTTTTTTAAGTCGTGGAAGACGCCGTTGGCCGTCCAGCTGCTGACATGGCCAAAGATAAACATTGCTCCTGCTTGCCCGGGCCGGGCCGAAGCAGTGTACCAACCAGTGTCATAAATGTTAGCGGGGCTGGCAATTTGCCCATCCTTAAGCCCCAGGCCGCGAACACGCGCTTTTTGCACCTTGATGCTGGGGAGAGAAAGGTATTTAGGCACATCTGGTGCCACAGTGTAGGTATCGATCTCTTTTTGGGCAGGTCTAGCCGAAGATGGCGCTGCTGCCACAGCCACATTGGCCGGCGGCTTAGGTGCCTTTGTGAGTAATATTCCGCCTGCTACCAGGCCCACAACACCTACGGCTATAAGCACCCATGCCAGGCGTGCCTGTAACTTTCTTAATTTGGGCATATCTCTATACTACTAGACCTTTTGTCTCCTAGGTATAGAAGTTGCAGCAAAGCCAAGATTAGCTACGCCCCGACGGTACCAGTCTTTACCTCTCCGGCTCGCTTGTAATGGGCAAAAATTACCCCGTTTTTTGTAATGAGACTGTCCGTCATCGTGAAGGCCGCCGGGATGGTGCCTTGGTCAAACAAGCGCTTGCCAGTGCCTAGCGTTATCGGGAACGTCATCAAGATCAGCTCATCGACCAGGTCGTGCTTAAACAACGTTTGGGCGAGATTGCCGCTGCCATGCACTTTGATGTCGCCCCCATCTGATTTTTTAAGCTTTTTAATGTCGTTAACGTCTTTTAGGAATACCGAGTTATTCCACTTCGTCTTGTTTTCTGTCAGCGTGGTGCTGGCAACATACTTAGTAACGTCATTGATGCCCGGCCACATATCGGCATGCTCCGGCCAGTAGGCCGCAAACAGATCAAAGGTCACCCGACCCAAAAGTATGTCGGTAGATTCCATCCACTTCTTCATAAAATCGCCGGCCTCGTCGTCGGCATCACGAAAATACG
>DASVMD010000072.1:0-20509 GCA_036384495.1 Saccharimonadales bacterium (SeqCode) | reverse complement strand
ATATCAACAATACAGCTTGTGTTTGTGCAAACTTTTCCGTATAAATAGACTATAGTTCTAATAAATGTAAGTTGGTTTCCCAGACATGTCCACTCCGACCAAACCAAGAAAAAACATAAAAACATCTGTCATTCGAGGGGTTCTTATTTTTGCGCTGTGCGCCTCTGTTATTGGCTTTACCGTCCGAAGTGCCCAGGCAGAAGTTGGTAACCTCAGCCTATCGCCATCTAGCGGCACATACACCGTAGGCGACACTGTCAGCCTCACTATCACCGAAGACAGCTCCAGCGAACAAGTCAACTCCGTAGAAGCCGACCTTACCTATGATCCAGCCGTATTGCAGTACCAAAGCATCGATGGCAGCGGCTCCGCCTTTACCGACCTCGCCCTTGTTAATTTCCCCAGCGCTAACGCCGTTAACGTGAGCCGTGGAGCGTTTGGTGCCACCTACACTGGCCCCAAACAAGTAGCCATTGTAAGATTTAAAGTACTTGCCGCTTCAGGTAGCACCTCTGTCAGTTTTGCCTCAAGCTCGCAAATCGTCCGCCACGACGATAGGCACAATGTCTGGAATGGTGCGGCTAATCCGGCAAACTTCGTTACCAAGGCCGTTATCGTGACACCTCCAGCAAACCCTCCAGCTCCAGCGCCTTCGAGTGGCGGCAGCGCCACCGGCACCAGCACCAAATCATCATCAGGTGGCAGTACCGCCTCATCCTCAAGTAAGGCGAGTTCGGGCACCTCCTCTTCAACTGGGTCTTCAAGCAGCACGCCGAACGCAAGCACGGAGACTACCACACCTGCTGTCGGCAACACTCAGCTATTGCCCGAGAATTCGTACTTAGTGGCCATCTATGTTAAAGACAAGGATGGCAAGCCCGTAAACAACGCCAGCGTGACGCTCCAGGGTAAAACCGTTAAAACCGCGCCGAATGGCTTGGCTGGTTTTATAGCGGTACCCATCGGCTCCTACGATGTCAAGGTTTCTTACAACGGCCAAACGCAAACCCAAAAGATTACTGTCAGTAAGCCCACGGCCGAGCATCAAAGCTTACAGAAGTTCAATATTAAGCTGGCAGCCTCGCATAATTCCAGCTGGCTCGTCTACAGTATCGTACTACTCGTAATTATTGGCCTCGGCGCAGCAGGCTTTGTCATCCCTCGTAAAAATAAATTTCACCCGCCAAAGGGAGGCACGCCACTGGCCGCTACCGAAAATATGGTTGTCGGAGACGTTAGCAAGCCAGTTGCTCCAGATCCAGATCCTACCCATGTCGGCCAGATTATTCGACCTACAAATCCCACAAATAATGATGCCAATAACGGATCAAAACTATAGGCTGAAACCATGAAAAAACTCAAATCACTCAACCGCTTCAACAAATCACAGCTCACCGCCAGCCTCTTCGCCGTTATTTTTGCCGGCATCGGCGTATACATTTTGGCCTTTACTCACGCCGCAACCACTAATACACTCACGCTCTCGCCAGCCAGCGGAACGGTGGCGCTTGGTGGCAACTTTACCGTGACTATTGTCGAAAACAGCGGTACCGAGCCAGTTAATGCCATCGAAGCAGATCTCACATTCAACTCCAGCCAGCTGCAATATGTAGGCGAGGACACTGCGACCAGTAGCAGCGCTTTTGACGTTCAGGTACCAGCGCGTACCGGCACTGGCAGTGTAGCCATCGCCCGCGGCGCCACCACTGCTAAAACAGGACAACAAAATGTGGCCGTATTAACCTTTAAAGCGCTCACCCTCGGTAGCTCAACTATTAGCTTTGCCGGCACTTCAGCCATCGTTAACACCGCTGACCATGTCGATATCCTCGGCGGCGTGGGCAACACTACCGGCGCTACCTACACTGCTACTGATCAAACAGCTCCAAATGCTCCAACCGGCGCAACAAGTTCGGGCGTAACAGCCACCAGTGTCACGTTAAACTGGACTGCTCCTACCGACAATGTGGGCGTAACTGGCTACAATGTGTATCGCAATGGCACACTGATCGGCACCAGCCCAACCACTACTAGCACTACGTATACCGATAACGGTCGCAGTCCAAGTACTGCCTATGTCTACACAATTAAGGCACGCGATGCTACAGGCAATCTCTCCAGTGCTGCCACGGTCAACGTAACAACCTCAGCAGACACTACCGCACCCACCGTCCCAGCAGGCTTAACGTCACCGTCCAAAAGTTCTACTAGTGTCAGCTTAAGCTGGTCGGCATCTACCGACAATGTGGGCGTAACTGGCTACAATGTGTATCGCAATGGTGCGCTACGCAACACCGGCGGCCCGATTAGCACCACCAGCTACAACGATATTGGCCTCACAGCCAGCACTGCCTACGCGTACACCGTAAAAGCGATTGATGCGGCAGGGAACTTATCGGCTGCCCAGGGCACACCACTCTCGGTTACCACAGATGCTGCGCCTCCAGAAACTACGCCACCATCGACTCCGCAGAACTTAAAGCAGGTATTTACCGATACTAACACCGCTATCACGCTCAAATGGGATGCCTCCACGGATAACGTCGGCGTGGCCGGCTATAACGTCTACCGAAATGGCACACTGATCGGCACCAGCCCCACCACCACTAGCACTACGTACACAGATACCGGGCGTACCTCCAAGGCCAGCTATACGTACACTGTAAAAGCGGTTGACGCAGCAGGAAATCTGTCTGGGGCCTCGAATAGCAAGGTAGGCATCGCGTATAAAGATGGCGATAGCGATGGCGATGGCAAAATCGACATAGGCGACGTTGGCGCACTCGCAGATAACTTCGGTAAGTTCAACTCAGGCGGCGCCACGCGAGCCCAAGGTGACCTTGACGGGAACGGCACCGTTGATATCATCGACCTCTCTATCCTCTGTGATAACTGGAATCCTACCGGTTTGTAAGTAACATCTTACGCCGTCTGTAGATCTCGTCGATAAAAGCGCGCTAGGCCACCTAGACCAAGCGCCAAGCCAATACCTACGAGCACTGCATTGACATGCCAATTAGGCGAGGAGGCAGGGGTCAGAGCAACATGATGGAGTAGTGAGGTATCCAGCAGCCAATGATTCAAGTTGATACCCGAACTCAGCATTTGCAATAAAAAGGACCACGCGATCAGACTATACGATAGCGTCGTCGTTAAGCGCGGCAAAAAACCCATCACAAACACCGCAAAACCCAGCGAAAAGGCCGCTGGCGCCATGACATTAAGACCAGCCTCTAAAAGGATGTGATAACTCAAACCAAGATGCTGCGAAGCCTGGCTCAGCCAGACCGCACAAGGCGATAGGAGGCCAACCGCCACGATAACCCCCGCTACCAATACTATCCGCCCTGTAAGCCACTGCAGACGCCCCACGGGACGCACCAGCATGTTATCCAGATATCCCTCGGCTTCATCTTCACGGGCCGCGCCAATGGCGCTGGCTACGTAAGACATCAACAGTGTCATCAGCAGCAGAAATATAACACCCAGAAAAGCCGTAGCGCCAATCTGTTGACTGGAGTTAGCGAGGCGGCTAAAAATCTGTTGCGTAGCTGCCGACTGCGCAAAGGCCTGAGCAGCAGATTTAGCCAGTAAGCCAAAAAAGCCCGCAAAAATGGTGAGCCCAATAATCCAAGCCGCATCTGTTGTACGAGTCAAGCGAACAGCCGCCCCCAGAGGCGAGTTGAGCAGACGGGTGCGCGGCTCGGCGCTATCAGCATCTGGAATAATGCTGGCGCCCAAGTCGCGTTTACCAGATAGGTACACCGCCGCAGCGGCAAAACCAAGCGTCCAAAGAGCAATTGGGACAAGCCATATTGGCTGGCTGTCGTACAGGGGTCGCAACTGCTCAATCCAGCCCAGCGGCGTAAAATCCAGCAGCCAGTGCAGACTGGTGACGTCGGCAATAACCCGCACAAAAAACGACAGGCCGAACACACCGGCACACAGAGCAGCCGCCTTGGCTCGAATCGGCATTAATTGGCTCGCGAATGCTCCTAAAGCAATAAACATCAGGGGTGCCGTAACGACCGCCAACGCGAAAAACAACGCTCCCTGAGCGCTATAGTCAATCTGTTTCATCTGTCCCACACTTATAAAAATAGCAGCTGCCACTGCGTACAGTACCACCAGGCTCGCTGCCAGGCCGAGTAAGGTGTTAACGGTCGCCCGTCGAGCAGTCGTCCCGCCAGACAGCAACACTTCCCAGCGACCGCTGTCTTCTTCGCCGCGGAAGTTCCTAGTAGCTAGCAAAAAGCCCCAGATAGCGCCGATCAGCATGACAATCCCCAGCGAATTCCAGACGGCAAAGCCCTTAACGCTAGTGATCTGGTGCGGCACGCCAAGCAAGGCATTTAGCCCGATATTGTTACCAAAAGTGGCCGCCAGCTTGGCACGCTCGGCCTCTGTTGGATAGGCCGAAGCAAAGCCGGTAGCCTTAGAGGCCACCATAACTCCAAAAGCTAGCGCCCACAGCGCCGCGCCGCGGAAACTTCGGCGAGCTACAAATCGAGCAATGACCGTTTGATGCAGTATATTACGCATGTTTTTTGCCAGCCGTATCACCGTACAAAGACAAAAACAGCTCTTCGAGCGACGGTTCACGGCTCAGGAGTGTTTTTGGATGGTGCGCCGCCAAAACCTCCAGTAGCGGATCAATCGACCCGCGCACCTGACAATTCAGCTGACGCCCCACCACGCGCACATCACTGACCCCTTGAATATGATCCACCTTGGGTGGCGCTTTGTCGAACGTCGCCTCTACACTCAGCGCCGATAAGTGGCGCATCTCCTGCAATGTTCCAAGCTCCACCAACTGGCCAGCGCGCAAGATAGCAATCCGGTCGCACAAGGTCTCCACCTCTTCCAAAATATGCGACGACAAGAAGATCGTTTGGCCGGCGGCCTTGGATTCGTGCACCGTTCGGCGAAAAGCCTGCTCCATGATCGGGTCCAGGCCAGCGGTCGGCTCGTCCATGATCAACAGATCGGCTCGCGTCGAAAACGCCGCGATCAGACTAATTTTTTGGCGATTACCCTTAGAGTAGGTGCGAACCTTTTTATTGGGCTCAAATCTGAAACGCTTAATAAGTTCGGCTTGATACTTTTCGTCCACCGTGCCGTGCAAGCGCCCCAGTAAATGCAGCGTCTCGGCGCCCGTCAAAGACGGCCACAAGGCCGTTTCGCCGGGAATATAGGCAATGCGTTTGTGAGCGTCAACGGTTTGGGTGTGAGCATCCAGCCCAAAGATTTCCGCCGAGCCGGCTGTGGGCTTGATTAGCCCCAGCAGCAGGCGAATCGTTGTGGTTTTGCCGGCGCCATTTGGCCCCAGATACCCCATAACCTCACCCTTTTTAATATCCAGATCAAGCGGCGCCAGAGCCGTAAAATCACCATACTTTTTTGTCAGTCCCCGAGTGCGCACCGCAATATCCATAAAACCCTCCAAATATACACTGATCATCTCAAAAAAGCCCCGTGCTGGCAATATGGCTGCGCTTTTACAATCGCGCGCAGTAAGCCTATACTGAAAGATGTAAATGGAGGATTCTTATGTACACGCTACCAGATCTAGACTATGATTACGACGCTTTCGGCACCTACATTAGTAAGGCCATAATGGAGTTGCACCACAGCAAGCATCATCAGACATATGTCGACAAGCTCAACGCCGCACTAGAGCAGGCACCTGAACTTAGCTCAAAGTCACTCGAAGAACTGCTGCAACAGATTGATTCGCTGCCAGAAGGAGTTCGCACCGCCATACGCAACCACGGAGGCGGCCACTACAACCACACACTATTCTGGAAATTCATGTCACCAGACGGCGGCGTAGAACCAAAAGGCGCGCTAGCCGATGCGTTGAATGCCAAGTATGGCAACTTCCAAGGCTTCATGGACGAATTTAGCGCCAAAGCTACCGGCGTATTTGGCAGCGGCTGGGCATGGCTGCAGCCAGATCTTTCGATTGTAACCACCCCGAACCAGGATTCGCCGCTCATGACCGGCGGGGCAGAACCGCTGCTCGGTCTCGACGTCTGGGAGCACGCCTACTATCTGGATTACACCTACAAACGCCCCGACTACATCAAAGCTTGGTGGCACGTGGTGAACTGGCACGAAGTACAACAACGCTTCGACGCCACCAAGTAGTTATTTTCACTGTAAACTAGCCCGAGGAGTTCATATACTATCGCTTATTACTCAAATAAGGAGATAGTTATGGCAGATTTGACCGGCAAAAAAATAGCAGTGGTAGTGGACGATTACTTTGAGCAAGCAGAGTTCACCGGCCCGATTGACGCCCTACGCAAAGCCGGGGCCGAAGTCGAAGTCGTAGCTACCGAGCGCGGTACGTTGCAAGGCCTCAACCATGTCGAAAAGGGTGACACCTTTGAGGCCGATCTAACGCTCGATGAAGCCGATCGCAGCAGCTACGTCGCGCTCGTGCTGCCCGGTGGAGCCGTCAATGCCGACACTCTACGCATGAACGAAATCGCCCAAACCTGGGTAAAAGAGTTCTTGGAAGCCAACAAGCCGGTGGCTGCTATTTGCCATGCGCCATGGCTGCTGGTGTCGGCCGGCGTGGCGTCAGGCCGAGCACTGACCAGTTTCGAAACCATCCAGGACGACATGCGTAACGCCGGTGCAAAATGGAGCGACCAAGAGGTCGTAGTTGACGGCTCGCTGATCACCAGTCGCAAGCCCGATGACATTCCCGCTTTCAACGAAGCACTGATTGACATGCTGAGCGCCTAAGCAGTGCTATAGTAGAGGCATGCAAATAATCCAAACTTCTGATCCAACCCCAGCAATTCAAGCCCTGAGCGACCGACTCATACAAGAATTAAGCCAAAATAAGAAGGTATTGTGGTTCGTAAGCGGCGGTTCTAACATCGGTGCGGCTGTCAAGATCATGGCTAACATCGGTGACGATCTGTCAAAAAACCTCATCGTGACTACCATTGACGAGCGTTTCGGGCCGGTTGGCCATCCTGATTCTAACTGGCAGCAGCTCCAGGACGCTGGATTTGCGCCCAAGCAAGCCACGCTGATTCCGCCGCTCCAACCAGAAGAGACCTTAGAGACCGCCGCTGCGCGTTTTCGCGATCAGCTAGCCCAGGCTTTTGCCAGCTGCGACATCAGTATCGCACTGCTCGGTATGGGTCCCGACGGGCATATTTCCGGCATTCTGCCTAATTCCGTGGCCACCGATCTGCAAAATGACATCGTGGTCGGGTATGTCAGCGATCCCTATGAGCGCATCACCACTACCTTTACGGCACTGGCCAAAATCTCAGTATTTTATTTGTTTGCGTATGGCGAAAATAAACGAGAGCAACTGCTCGCGCTGCGCGACCAAACGCTCGATTACGACACCCAGCCCGCGCAGTTCCTCAAAGAAATGCCGGAAGTATATGTATATAACGACCAAATAGGGGAGGCCGCATGAAAATAGCAGTACAGGGACTCGGGCGCATGGGCATGCAAATTGTCCGCAAACTGGCCGAGAGCGATCACACCGTAATTGCCCATAACCGCAGCCCCGAGCCAATTGATGAGGCCGCCGGCTACGGTGCCATTCCAGCCAAAACAAAACAAGATGTCTTAGCGGCTTTTGGCGACGACCAGGTCGTGTTGTGGGTCATGCTGCCGGCCGATATTGTCGACACTCAGGTCGACGAATGGCTCAGCCTGATCCCCAAAGGCAGCATTATTATCGATGGCGGCAACTCCGATTACCGCTTAACGCAAAAACTCAACAAAAAGATTACCGACGCCGGCTCGCACCTGCTCGATTGTGGCACTAGCGGCGGCGTCTGGGGCTACCAAAACGGCTTTTCGATGATGCTCGGCGGCGATAGCAAAGAAGCTTTTGCATCGCTAGAACCAGCGCTGAAAGTCCTGGCTGCGCCCGAGGGCGCCTACTTCCACTTTGGCCCCAGCGGTAATGGGCATTACGTAAAAATGGTCCACAACGCCATCGAATACGGCATGATGGAGTCGCTGGCCGAAGGCTACCGCATGCTGCGCGAAGGCCCTTACAAAGACACCGATCTGGCCGCCGCCGGCGACGTCTGGCAACACCATAGCGTGGTTACGTCGTGGCTCAACGAACTCAGCCAGGCTGCACTGGCCGAAAATCCCACGCTTGAGGGTATCGACGGCTATGTCGCCGAATCCGGCGAAGCCCGCTGGACATTGGAAACCGCCAAAGAACTTGGTATCCCGATGCCCAGCATCCAAGCCTCGTTTGACGTCCGCTTAGCTTCGCAAAAAGGCGAGGTCAATTTTGCCACCAAGCTACTGTCAGCCATGCGCAATAAGTTCGGTGGGCACCAGCTCAACAAATAATATGGATACGCGCGCACCCGAACTCGAACCCAGCATCATCGTCATTTTTGGCATTACCGGCGACCTGTCTAAGCGTTACTTGCTGCCAGCATTGTTTCATCTATTTAAAGAGGGATTGCTGCACGAAAAAACCGAAATTGTCGGCATTAGTCGCCGTGATATGTCGCTCGACGAGTTGTTTGAAAACACCAATTTGTGCAACAACGAAGACGGCCAGGTGTGCGACCCCGACGCGCTGGTGCGCATGCGCGCTCGTAGCCGCATGCTCAAAATGGACGTCACCAAGCAAGCCGATTACGCCCAACTGCTGCAGCGGCTGAACGCCATCGAGGAAGAGCAGGGCGTTTGTATGAACCGCCTCTATTATTTGTCGATTCCGCCGCAAGTCTATGGCCCGATCATCAAACTGATGGGCGCCGAAAACCTCAACGCCAGCTGCCAACACGGCCGCGCCATGACGCGTCTGCTGGTCGAAAAACCTTTCGGCTACGATCTGCATTCCGCGCAGGAACTCATCAAAGAAACCGGGCAAGTATTCGGCGAAGAACAAATCTATCGCATCGACCACTATTTGGCTAAAGAAACCGTGCAGGATATTCTTAATTTCCGCAACGAAAACCCTGAATTTGAAGCAGTGTGGAGCAAGGAGCACATTAAAAGCATTGAAATCAGCGCTTCGGAGGCCATCGGTATCGAAGGCCGAGCCGATTTTTATGAACCGCTGGGCGCGCTGCGCGATTTTATTCAAAGCCATCTGATGCAGCTGCTAGCCGTAGTTACCATGGAACGCCCCGAAACCCTCGATAGCGACGCCATTCATGCCACCAAACAGGCACTCCTAGAGCAGGTCGCCACCATTAGCTCCGACAAAGTTGCCCAGGAAGCAGTCCGTGGCCAATACGAAGGCTACCGCGAAGAAGTCAAAAACCCCGATTCCATCACCGAAACTTTTGCCGCCGTGCGCCTAACAATCGACAGCGACCGCTGGCGCGACGTGCCGATCACGCTCTGGACCGGCAAAGCCCTCAACGAAAAAAAGGCCAGCATCACACCGCACTTCAAAAACGCCGCCGATGAGCTCGTCAAGCAGCTGCCGGACTTACATAGCCTCGACAGCAAAGACCACCCCACCCCCTACGAGCGTGTCCTCATCCAGGCTATCCGCGGCGACCACACGTTGTTTGCCACCAGCACCGAAGTCCTGGAATCCTGGCGCGTGCTGCAACCCGTCATCTCCGAGTGGTCTAAATCCGACACTAGTCTGATTACCTACAAACAGGGCACCCCTGGCTCAGATCTACTGAACTAACAAATCACGACTTGCATTTTTTGAGTTTAGACGTAAAATAAGCATATTAAGGAAGATTTACTCATGTCGTTAGAAACACTACCAGGCCAGTTACTAACTCCCGAGCAGGCAGCAGAACTTGCCGGTCTTGAAATAGAACAGGTATACAAATGGATTGTGACCGAAGATGTACCGTTCGTCGAAGCTCCCCAACGTAGTGGTGATTTTAGGCTACCAATGCATGGCTTTTTATCCAGCTTACCTAATCTTGTTGATCTTGCTGGAGATCTTGAAGTCTTAGATATAGCAGCTAAAACTGAGGGCGAGTCCGCATAGTTTGATACAATAAGGGCTAATGATTACCTACTTCCAAGCCCTGATCCTCGGTCTGCTGCAAGGCGTCACCGAATTGTTCCCGATTTCCAGCCTCGGTCACACCGTGATTTTGCCCTGGCTGTTCAACTGGCATGGTATCTTGAACAGCGAAAGCGCAGGGGAGTCTTTTTATTTGCCGTTCGTGGTAGTTTTACATGTCGCTACGGCGCTGGCACTGCTCATCTTTTACCGCGACGTTTGGCTGCGTATTATTAAGGGCTTTTTCCGTTCTGTAGCCACCCAAAAAGTCGACACTCCAGATGGGCGACTGGCTTGGTTGCTGCTTTTGGCGACTATCCCCGCTGGCATTACCGGCTTAGCGTTCGAGCACAAATTACGAGTACTCTTTGCCAAGCCGTTGGCAGCCATGATTTTCTTAATTATTAATGGATTTATCCTGCTGACTGCCGATCGCTACATTCAACAACACAAATCACGCAAGCAATCCAAGAATTTAGTGGAGTCTACAGATCAGATTTCCGAAAAATTAACCGTTAAACGGGCTCTGATTATTGGCACCTCGCAGGTTGCGGCTTTCTTTGCCGGTATCAGCCGCTCCGGCATTACACTGACCGCTGGTCTATATAGCGGCCTCAACACTGAAGATGCCGCTCGCTTCTCCTTCTTACTTGCCACGCCTATTATCCTTGGTGCAGGTATTGTTAAGTTACCAGATTTCTTTAGTAATCTCGATAATGGCATCCGGGGACAACTGTTACTAGGCGGCCTAGCTGCCGGCATTGCCGCCTACTTTACGGTGAAATACCTCGATAAATACTTCCAAAACAAGCGCCTCCGACCTTTTGGCATCTACTGTATCGTCCTGGGCCTGGCAATGATAGGATTGGGGCTCATCCGGGGCCACTTCTAAGTCATGTTCCTCGATGTGCTGATCGTGCTTTTTGCCATCAGCGCCCTCTTTAGAGGCCGTGAGATCGGTTTTGTGCGACAGCTGTTCTCGACACTGGGCTTCTTCGGCGGACTCTTTCTAGGGGCGCTATTGCAGCCACACACCGTAACACTGGTGAGCAGCCAAAATGCCCGCGCTATCGTTACGCTTGGCACCACGCTGGGCTGCGCTCTGATTTTACTGGCCATTGGCGAGTACGTGGGCATCAAGCTCAAACACAAGGTGCTGCTCAATCGCATTAATAGCCTAGACAACGGTTTTGGCTCAGTACTAAGTGTGGCATCGCTGCTATTTAGTATTTGGCTGATGGCCGCCATTATTAACAGCTTGCCAACGCCCGGACTGCAATCTACCATTCAAAAATCGGCCATCGTGCGAGGGCTCAACAGAGTATTACCGAGCGCGCCAACCCTCATCGCCGACCTTGGCAATCTGATCGACCCCAATGGCTTCCCGCAGGTGTTCGCCGGCCACGAGCCCACCCCTAAAAATTCCGTCGGCCTTCCCGATTTAGGCCTGCTCCAGGCTGCTGTTGATCGAGACAAAGCTTCGGTCGTCAAGGTAGAAGGACAGGGGTGCGGCGGCGTCGTAGAAGGCTCGGGTTTTGTGGTTGGCTCCGGCCTAATCGCCACTAACGCCCACGTTATCGCCGGCATCGCCAAACCATACGTCCAAGACAGCAACGGCATTCACACCGCCACACCGATCTGGTTCGACCCCGATCTGGACTTCGCCGTGCTGCGAGCCTCCAATCTGGCCGGCCACAGCCTGGTGATTTCCAGCAGCAAAGTCGCTTCGGGCACACCGGCAGCGGCGCTGGGCTATCCGGGCGGCGGCTCCTTTAAGGCCGATCCAGCCGCAGTTTTAGATCAGTTTACCGCCAGTGGCCGCAATATTTACGGCAACGGCCATGTCAACCGCGCCGTCTACGAAGTGCAGGCCGACATCATCCCGGGCAACTCTGGCGGCCCGCTGGTGGGCAAAGACGGCAGCGTTATCGGCGTAATCTTTGCTCAGTCTACCACCTACGAACACGTCGGCTACGCCCTGACCACCGCCCAAGTCAGCACCGAACTCGACCAAGCCATCGCCCGCAACCAAACCGTCACCACCGGCCGCTGCGCCGAATAAGCTCATGCTTGCAATTGAAGCAACATGTACTATATTTATCAGCAATGGCCGAAAAACAACCGCACGTCCAACTGCCGCTTCACGATTATCTAAGCGACCCTAATGGTCAGGGACCTATACTCTTCCTTAAAGAGCACGGGCATGCCGCCAGCATGCGATTACAAGAGGTTGCTCAACCTGATTCTTTGCTTGTTATCGATTTCGCTGGAGCGCTGGATATGATAGGAAGCTTTTATGGGCCACTGATGACAAGCCTCCATATCGCTGCCCAAACGCATAAAGAAAGAAATTTTCGTGCGGTGATGATCGGTACAACGCCGGATGTCAGAGATGAAATGATTCTGCACGCAAACATAAAATGGCCAGGCCTCGGGCAAGCCGTTCTAGCCTGCCTGGTTGATTCTGAGGTGCAATTGGTTACAGACAAGCCGCACGCAGCTGAGGCATATTCTGCAGCCCAGACACTAACCGAGGAGCACGGTTCGTTTCAAATGTGGCAACTAGGAGAGGTTCTGGGCATGACAGTTCCCGCCTGCCACGGGCGCATGGAAGAGCTTATGAACCATGGGGCTATTGGCAGAGCACCAGCCATAGTTGAGAGAGGTAGACAGCATAACTATCAAGCCGTTATCGCTGCCGACCTCCAAAACTAAGCATAATCCGCTATACTAGAGGACATGTTCCGCCGCCTGACACTCCAAAAATCGCTGCCCTACATCTTACTCATTGGCGGCATTATCGGCTACATTTGCGCCTTCATTATCATGTTCGACAAGATCAAGCTGCTCCATGACCCTCACTTTGTGCCGTCGTGCGATCTCAACCCGATCATCAGCTGTGGCAGTGTCATGCAAAGCAAACAAGCCAACGCGTTTGGCTTCCCAAATCCGTTTATTGGGCTGGGCGCCTTTCCGGTGGTAGCGGTGATCGGTGCGGCCATGCTGGCAGGTGCCAAGTTTAAGCGTTGGTTTTGGCTCGTGTTTAACGCCGGGCTAGTTTTTGCTCTCGGTTTTGTGCACTGGTTATTTTTTGAGACCGTCTACCGTATCCACGCCCTGTGCCCGTACTGCATGGTGGTGTGGGTGGTCTGCATTACGGCGTTTTGGTATGTCACGCTCTACAATTTCGATACCGGCGTCTTAAAACTCCGCAAGGGTATACCACAAAAAATCTACGCCTGGGTTCGCAAGCATCACCTCGATTTGCTGTTTTTGTGGTTCCTGATTATTGCCGGCTTCATCCTCAAACACTTCTGGTACTACTACGGCCACTACTTCGGCGCCTAGGCCTTGACACGCTACCCCTGTTAGACATGTATTAAATCCAGATTAACTGCTACTATATAAAAAGCTTATGGCAAAACAGACAGATTACATTCGAAAGGGCGCTGAGGCGCCGGCTGCGTTCTTGGACCGCACCGTCGTGACCACTCAAAAAGTCACCGCTGCCATGCCCACCAACAAGCTGGCCAAAAAAACCAGCGACTACTGGCACATGCTAGGGCCAGGCCTAACCACCGGCGCCTCCGACGACGATCCGTCCGGCATCGCCACCTATTCGCAAACCGGCGCGCAGTTCGGCTACCATTTTTTATGGCTAGCTGCTTGGACCTTTCCGTTGGCGGCCATCGTGCAGGAGATGTGCGCTCGCATCGGATTGGTGACGGGCAGGGGACTAGCGGGCAATATTCGCGTCCATTTCGGTAAGCGTATTTTGTACCTGTGCGCCATGTTGCTGTTTGTCGCCAACGCCATTAATATTGGTGCCGATCTCGGAGCCATGGCCAAAGGCGCACAGCTGCTTAATCCGCGGCTCAACTTTGGCGTGCTCGTTGCCGGCTTTACCGCCTTAAGCCTCTTTTTGCAGATTTTTACCCCGTACGTCCGCTATGCCCGCTACTTAAAATGGCTGGCCATGGTGCTGCTAGCCTACGTATTTTCGGCGCTGCTGGCGCACCTCAACTGGCACGATGTGTCGGTTAACGCCCTGGTGCCGAGCCTGCATTTTGGGCAGAATGAACTGATCATTTTGTGTGCTATTTTGGGTACCACGATTTCGCCGTATCTGTTCTTTTGGCAAACCTCACAAGAGGTAGAGGAACAGATTTTGCAGGGCAAGACCACGCAGCACGAACGCCGCACCGCCACCGCGCCCGAAGATATCAAGAGCATGCGTATCGACGTTTGGTCGGGCATGTTTTTGAGTCAGATAGTGATGTTCTTTATTATTGCGGCTTGCGGCGGCATTTTGTATACCCACGGCATCACCAACATTACTTCGGCCGCTCAGGCCGCCGAAGCACTGCGGCCGTTTGCCGGTAACGCCACCTACTTTTTGTTTGCCATCGGCATTATCGGCACTGGTTTGCTAGCAATTCCGGTGCTGGCCGGATCTACCAGTTATACTTTGAGCGAAAGCTTCCAGTGGCGCGAGGGCCTGTACCGCCCGCTCAAGCAGGCCTATGCTTTTTACGGCGTGATCATTATTTCCATGCTGGTCGGGCTGGGCATGAATTTCTTAGGAATCGACCCCATAAAAGCGCTGATCTACTCGGCATTCATTAACGGGCTGGTGGCACCGATTATCTTGGCGCTAATCGTCATCATCGCCAGCAAAAAGAAGGTTATGGGCCGCTGGACCAACAAACGCTCCACTACCTGGTCGGGCTGGATTATTACCGCTGTTATGGCCGTTTCCGGTATTGCCGGGCTGATCGCCTTGCTCTAAACTTGATAAATAATTCAACTTATTGTAATCTAGAAAATGTCAGAGCGTCCTAAACATGAGGTCCGTCTACTTGTCGATGACGACACGCTGGATATGATCATGGGAATAGCCGCCAACCTAGCGGTTGAAACTCAAGTTACGTTATCAGTAAACTAAGAGCAATCTGGTATTGGATCACGAAACCTTTCCGGCCAGCCGCAGGACTTAAAGTTTGTAAACGTACCTGTCAGGGCTATTGATGAACGCTTTGTAAACACCCCCTTTAATCCTGGTGTAGTCAGTTTCGTATCTACAAGTGCCGATCGCGACCTCCCTACACCAGCTATTCCTGTTATACCCGCTCATAAGATGGCAAATATTGCCAGTGAACGATTCGGGCGCGAACAGGGGTGGGATCTAGCAGCAGATGTATGGTTCAGCATCCGTGTTCTCGAGGGAGTAGGCCATGAAAGATTGAGCCAGACAGATTTCTTCTGCGGGAACATAGTGAAGGCAGACCAGCTTGAGGGACTTATCTCTTTTATAGAGGAAAAACTAGCCCTGACACGGATACGCTATGCAGAGGGAGCAAAAAGCCAGCAAGAGCCCCAAGATGAGATTGATCGCCAAGCTCAAAAATATATGGAAGACATGCGTACTGATCAACTCAATACAGCGGATCGAACGTTAACCATTCTAAAAGACTGTCAAGAGCTTCTACTTTTACCAAGCGACAATGATAAGTAATCGCAAATAAATCCTCTAAGCACCTGCCACCAACCTGAAATAATTCTTAAACTTTCTCGTACGTTGGCGGTAGAGATGCTATCGTCTACTCATGAAAATAGAGTTTTCTCAGCATGCCCTCGACCAGCTTGAAATTCGAACGAAAATTACTAAATCAATGGTGCTCGATGGACTGCACGCACCCGATGAGGTAGTGGACTCGTACCGAGACCGGCATATATTTCGCAAGCAATACGGCACGGAATGGCTTGAGATCGTAACCGTTAAAGAGGATAATAAACTTATTATAATTACGCAGTATATTTTGGAGCGATACTCATGAAAATTACCTATGACAAAACAGTTGATGCGATGTACATCAAGCTCAACGAAAAGCCTCCGTATTCGTCGAGCAAAAAAATCTCCGAAGACGTACTGATTGACTACGCTCAAGACGGCACAGTAGTTGGCATAGAAGTGTTGACCGCCTCTAAAAACGCGCTATTGTCGCCTCAAAACACTAGTATACCTGTTGAATTAAGCCCTGCTGTCTAGTTACTGTTATTCGCTTCTAAGGGCGTCGATCGGATCGCGGCGAGCGGCCTTGAGCGCCGGAATTGATCCAAAAATAATACCGACAGCCAGCGACACGCCAGTAGCCAAAACCACCACTTGCCAGCTAATGACTGGCTGCAAACTGGTGGTTAGCCGCAGCACTAGGTCCACGACAAAGGCCACGATGATGCCAATGATGCCGCCGCCCAGGCTCAGCATGCCGGCCTCGATCATGAACTGGCTCAATATTTGCTTGTTAGTGGCGCCGATGGCTTTGCGGATGCCGATTTCGTGCATGCGCTCGGCCACCGACACCAACATAACGTTCATGATGCCAATGCCGCCGACCAGCAGTGAAATGGCGGCCACACCGGCAATCAAGCGAGTTAACAGATCTAAGATGCTATTGCTGTCGTCCAGGTTCTGGTTACCTTGCAAGACGTCGAGGTTGCTCTGGCCGCCATGGGCTTTGTCGAGCCGCTGCTGGATAGCTGTAGCCACCTGCGCCGTTTGGCCACTAGAACTAGGCTTAGCCAAAATCTCGTAAATTGGCGCCGTGCCTTTGCTGAGACTCTGGGCGACGTCGTTAGGGATAAAAATAGCACTGTTAAAGTCGGCGTCCTGCGTGAGCGGTGCGCTCGAAAAGTCGTTAAAAATGCCGCGCACCATGAAATCCTGGCCGCGGAAGCTGAAGCTGCGGCCCAGCGGCACATCTTCGCCAAACAGTTTTTCGGCGGCGTGCGAGCCGAGCACGGCGGCATTCTGGCCTTCGTCTTCGTCGGTCAAAAAGGCGCCGTAGTTGACGCTTTGGTTGAGCAGCGCGGCTAGATCGGGGCTGGTGCCGATTACAAAACCGCCGTTATACACGTTGTCGCCCTTGGCTGTGCCAGTCACGATGGTGAGCGGCGCGCTGGCGGCCACACCCTTGGTGATGCTAACCGTGCCGACATCTTTGTTAGTCAGCGCGCTAGTAATGCCTAGGCCCGAAATCAGGCTAGAGCCACCGCTGCTCGACGCGCCGGTATGCAAGGCCGACGGCCGAACAGTAATCAAATTTTTGCCAAAATGATGGATTTGATTGCTGATCTGTACCTTAACGCCCTCGCCAATACCCACGATCGTAATCACCGAAGCCACGCCAATAATAACACCCAGCATGGTCCAAAAATTGCGCAGCTTGGAGCCGCGCACCGAATCGAGGCCAGCTTTGAGGTGTCCGCGGGTGAGCGATTTCATGATTTCTTCCTTTTGTTGGATTTAGCCACCGCGCGGCTGGTTTTGGCGGTGGCTTTTTTGCGGCGCAGGCCGCGCTTGGCCGGTTTGTCGGGTAGGGCTTTCATGAGCGCCGACACCCCGGCTAAATCGTTTTCTTCGCTGGTAGTCGGCAGGGTGTAGAGCACCTTGCGAGCCGTGCTAGCCACCCGTCCCAGCGCCGTTTTTTCGTCATGGATAATGCCGCCGTCGTGCATGTACACCACTCGCGTGGCGTAGCGCGTTAGCTCCGGATTGTGCGTTACAAACAGAATGGTATTGCCCATTTTGTGAATATCGGCCAACAGCTCCATAACGAGCAACGAACTGGCGCTGTCGAGATTGCCGGTCGGCTCGTCGGCAATAATGA
Source organism: Saccharimonadales bacterium (SeqCode) (assembly GCA_036384495.1). Lineage (GTDB taxonomy): Bacteria > Patescibacteriota > Saccharimonadia > Saccharimonadales > UBA4665 > JAQGHB01. The sequence continues at coordinate 2,845 of DASVMD010000072.1, read as the reverse complement.
GCTTGGGATTATTGACCAACGCCCTGGCAATAGCCGCGCACTGCGCCTGGCCACCACTGAGCTGATTGGGGTAAAAATACTCGCGGTCCTGAATGCCGACACGCTCCAGCATTTGGCTGGCCAACTTGCGGCGCTTAGCCAACGGCACGCCTTTATATGCCAGCGGCAGCGCCACATTATCGAGCACCGTCAGCCGTGGCAGCAAGTTGTAGTTCTGAAAAATGAAGCCCACGCTATCGCGCCGGATTTTAGCCGCCTGATTGGGCCGCAGCCGCGCCACTGGCCGCCCATCAAACTCATACTTGCCAAAACTGGGGCGGTCGAGCAGCCCGATAACATTCATGAGCGTGCTTTTGCCGCAGCCGCTCGGCCCCATAACACCGACGAACTCGCCTTTTTCGATGCTCAAATTGACCTCCTCGAGCGCCAGGGTAGTGGCGTCGCCGAAGCCGTACAGTTTACTGACGTCTTGTACTTCAATGAGTGGCATAGCTGGTATCTAGTTTAAACCTGTCTTTGCCACCTCCGCAAGGTGTTTTTGTAGTAATATTTAGTCAAGTGTCGCTAACACGTGATCGAGATAAAGCTTAATCTCTGTAATCTCGTCTTGATCTGCCAGAATCGGCGATCGGCGATCAAGCAGAATTCGCTGGAATACCGGCCGAAGCTCAAAGGACTTCATGCTGCTTGGTCGAGCTTCGATATCCAGGCCGTACATATCAGGATCCAAGCGCTCAGTAGTAACCTCAAAATATATATCACCTTTGTCATCAATAATTTTCTGGTCTTTCAGCGTACCAGAAAATTTTCTGTGCTGAGCAGCAAGCCAACCAACTTTCTGCAGTAAAGCTTCCGCTCGCTCGTCGTATTTACCAATTCGGGCCTCAAAAGTTTCGCTCGCGCCTGGCATAGTTTGAAGTAGAGCGTTCAATGGTTGATATGAGTGCGCAGCAACAATTTCATACATTCTTTTACAAATACCCATAGTAATAAGGCGCTTGACGGATTCTTCGTTTAGAGGGCTATCCCACAAATAGGCATCATGAAAATGACTCCAGTCGTTAGGCATCTCGTTAATACGATCGACTTCAGTTACATACTTATCCGACAAACTTTGCCTAGAAAAAATTGAAACCTCTGGGTCCATAACAGAGAACAATGCCAGTAGCGCTAAGCGATCCTTATCGTTCTTCGTTCGGCGGAGCTTTCGTTCTGCACCTCCCCTGTAGTAGTGTCTGCGAGCATCAAAATACTTGTCTTTCTCTTCTGCTGGCGCCAAAAAAGCATTACGCAATGCATCGACCCTGGAAGCGTCAATTGGAGTATTTGTTGTGGCGTCTTCGATAGTATTTTCTTTGATAGCAAAAAGTGGCTCGGCAATACTACCGCGAGCCACAGCAAGCACCTGCAGCGCCGGATTCCAATCTGCACGCCGCCGACGTGGCAGCATTTCTTCACTAGCCAGCAAAATTTCCACGGGACGTTCATCCGCGAGAACGGCTTTGCCCATGCCAAAAGGCGAGACGTAGAATGTTTGCATCACATCGTCTGTTTCATTAGCAAACCATAGCGGGCGACGAGTCTTTTTACTGCTCAAAAAATAATTCCTAAGCTCGCGATAAAAAGCTGGCGCTAGCTGACGCTCTATTTCAGCCGCTTTTGCAGCCATACGCTCCTCAAAAAAGTTATGTAAGGCACTTTCGGTGCTATTAGAATCAAAAGTTTTGTCATTTTTGATAATGGCACGCATAACGTCTACGACCGCTTTGCGCTTATCGCGAGGCTGCATAATAATATCTTCGTCTGGATTTTCACCAGCCAAGCGAACATAACTGCAGGCACCTTCGTTACGTGTTGTGAAAGTAGCAAGGGGTAGCGCCAGATCATCACGCAATATAGCGACTAGTTGTGGGTCAGCATCAGGATCATCAAAAGGACGCACTAACAGGAGGTTAGTCCACTCGCTTGAAGACAAATGATTCGACAGGCAAGCATGTCCAATATGAGCAGTAGCCACAGCTTGTGGTTCCCAGCCCGCTGTATCATCGAATATATACAAAAAATTACGATCTTTTGGAGTGCTCATCTTTTGATGGGCCAGCTCACTAGCATCGCTGGCAATAACATTGCAGGCATCAAAGTCAATGCTCATAACAGCTTCGGTACGGCTTCGACTAGGTAAGTTCTCTGGCATTGTCTCTCTCTGAAAGTATTTTGGAATATTATACTACGTCAGTCAATATTATGACATTAATTTGTCTCTGGTTATGTATAATAGACTACGGCAGTGGCTCACGGAGGGGTCGCATAGTGGTCTAGTGCGCCATCTTGGAAAGGTGGTGTAGGGGCAACTCTACCGAGGGTTCGAATCCCTCTCCCTCCGCCACGCTTATTTAAGTGGTACAATGGTGGTTATGCTTGTTCTGTCGTTTTTCTCGTGGTGGTATGGGCATGGCTGGGCGCAAGTGGCGGCTAATGTTCGGACTCGTTTACAGGGTATTTCCGATGCCTTTTCGGTGGGGCAGCTGCTCCGCACCTTGTTTGCGCCGTGGCGGCGGATTATCACCTATCCAGGCTCCAGTTTGGCCGAGAGATTTCGGGCCTGGGGCGACAATTTGTTTAGTCGCATAGTCGGCTTTATCGTGCGGCTAATTGTATTGCTTGCGGCACTCGTTATTGTGCTGCTGACCGCTGTTTATTCGCTTATTGAATTGGTGCTCTGGCCACTATTACCGGTGGCAATTCCAGGCTGTCTGATTGCAGGGTTAGTTTTATGAGCAACACTATTGACCTCAAAACCCTGCGCGCCTCCAAAGCCAGGCTCAGCAAGCAAATTGGCAAAACC
>DASVMD010000071.1:0-8401 GCA_036384495.1 Saccharimonadales bacterium (SeqCode) | reverse complement strand
ACAGAGCGTTGCATTAATCAAACAACGAATTGTTGATGATTACTATGCGTGGGAAGTTGTTAAAGATGTGCCGATTGGCCACCCTATAAACCGAGTTGTTTTTTGATCAGCTCTTGCGCCACCGAGGGGTTGGCTTTACCTTGGCTGAGCTTCATAACCTGACCGACCAAGAAGCCGATGGCTTTCATTTCACCATTTTTTACGTCTTCGGCTGCGCTGGCATTTTCAGCCAGAACCTGCGCAACAATTTTGGCGATTTCGCCCTCATCGGAAACCTGCAGCAGATTTTTATCCGCGGCTATTTTTTCGGCGTCCCCACCATTTTTAAGGAGTTCGGCCAGCACTTCTTTGGCGGCCGTGGAGCTTAACTTATTGGCGCTCACCATTTCCGACAACTTAACAAGCTGAGATTCGTCCACTGTTAATTCTTCGGCGTCGCTGGCCTCTTCATCGGCCGGCTGCATCGTCCAAAATGCCACGCGACGGGCGTGTTCGGGGCTGCTGTGGCTTAAAATTCGCGATACGCGCTGAGCGGTCTCCGGAACGGCAATAATATCTTCGATAACCGCTGCATCAATACCGATATCTTTGAATTTTTCTCGATAATCGTCCGGGAGCTGGGGCATTTCAGCTTTAATTTTTGCCACGTATTCGTCACTTAAAACGATTGGCGGGATATCGGGATCCGGCATGTAGCGATAATCGTCGGCATTTTCTTTGGAGCGCTGGCTAAAGGTGCTTTGCTTGGCATCGTTCCAGCCGCGGGTTTCCTGGACCACGCGCTCGCCGGTTTCAAGGAGCTCGATTTGGCGGTCGACTTCGTATTCGACAGCCTTTTCGACAGAGCGGAAGCTGTTGAGGTTTTTGGTCTCGGAGCGCACGCCCAGCTCATCGGTCTGACTCACCGAAACGTTAACGTCAAAACGCATGTTGCCGTAATACAGATTGGCGTCAGAGATATCGGCGTAGCGCATGCGCAAGTACAGCTCGCGGGCATAAGCCTTGGCTTCGGTGGCGCTGTGAATTTCGGGCTCGCTGACGATTTCCAGCAGCGGCGTGCCAGCGCGGTTTAAATCGACCAGGCTGTAGTCGGCACCGTCGTGGTGAGTGCTCTTGCCGGCGTCCTCTTCCATGTGGGCGCGAGTGATGCCAATAGTCTTGACAGCCCCACCGATGTTAATAGCAACTGAGCCACCGATGATGATCGGTTCGTCAAATTGGCTGATTTGGTAGCCTTTGGGCAGGTCGGGATAAAAGTAGTGTTTGCGGTCGAATTTGCTAAAGCGCTGCGGTTCGGTACCTAGGGCAAAGGCCGCGCGGGCAGCCAAATGGACGGCTTCCTTATTAAGTACCGGCAACGCGCCGGGCAACCCAAAATCGATGTGACTGACTAGTGTATTGGCTGGCGCTTCGCGGGCATCGTTGCCTACGGCCGAAAACAGCTTGGTTTTGGTTTTGAGTTGCACATGACACTCAATGCCAATCGTCACTTTATACTTGGCGCGCGTTTCGGGGCTGATCACTTCAAAGCCTCCAGATCACGTAGCGCCTGCCGGAATCCGCTTAGCGCCTCAAACACATCAACTTTCTTAATGGTACGTACGTCTTGCCCAACAATGCGTCCACGTAGCTTGTGCCCCAACCAAACTTGCTCGTTCATCGTCAATACGTGCTGTGCGGCAACTAAGCGCTCGCCAGTAGTTTTGCCCTTGAAGCCAGCTTTTTTGAGCGCTTCGGCCAGCAGGTCGTCGGCCTCACAAATAGCATCGGGCCAGGTTTTACGGCTGGCGCAGTTCTTTTGGAGGGCTTTCCAGCGTGCTCCAAAATCAGCTGGGTCAATGCGACGGCTGCGATGGCGTCGAATAGCTACAATCAAACTAATAAGCAGGATAAGTGCGACGGCTATAATAGCGGCGATATACCGTTTTCTCATGCCAAAACTCCTTCTGCCTGCCGGGCCAGCTCAAGTAAAGCGCGATCGGCCTTTTGAGGCGCCATCAGTTGCAAACCTACCGGCAAGTTATCTGTGGTGCCCGCCGGCACGCTGATAGCCGGAATACCCGTTAGGTTTACGGCGACCGTCATGACATCTGACAGATACATTTGCAGCGGGTCGTTAACATTCTGGCCGATTTTAAAAGCTGGGGTTGGCGCAACCGGACCAAGCAAAAAATCGACTTTTTGGAAAGCCTCATTGAATTCGTTAATGAGCTTGGTGCGTACGATTTGCGCCTTTTTGTAATAGGCATCGTAATAGCCGCTGCTGAGCACGTAAGTGCCGATCATAATGCGGCGCTTGGCCTCTTTGCCAAAGCCGATGCCGCGAGAGCCCATATAGCTGTCGTCCAGATCTTTGGCATCTGGCTTGCTATAGCCAAACCGCTGGCCGTCATAGCGACCGAGATTGCTACTGACTTCGGCTGGACAAATAATGTAGTACACGGCCAGCGCCATGGGCAGCGACGGCAGACTGACTTCTACGAGTTCCGCGCCGGCAGCTTTGAGTTTTTCGGCCGTCGCTTCTATAACCAATTTTACGCCGGGATCCAGCCCATCTCCCATGTACTCTTTAATAACGCCAATCTTTTTGCCTTTGAGCTCGCCGGATAGGCCAATATAACCCGCGACATCACGCTCGATCGTGGTGCCGTCCATGTCGTCGCGACCGGCCATAACGTCAAGCACGAGCGCTGCGTCGGCCACGGTGCGTGTTAAGGGACCAATAACATCGGTGCTACTAGCCATAGCCACGACGCCGCTGCGCGAAACGAGACCGTACGTTGGCTTGTAACCGACCGCACCCGAGAAGCTGGCGGGTTGACGAATGGAGCCGCCGGTGTCGGTACCGAGCGCAAATGGCGCCATATCGAGCACCACCGCTGCGGCCGAGCCGCCAGAGGAGCCACCAGGCACGCGCGTGGTATCGTGCGGATTTTTAGTGGTGAAGAAATCGCTGTTTTCGGTGCTGCCGCCGTGGGCGAAAGCGTCGAGGTTGGCTTTGGCTACGCAAATGGCGCCCTCAGCCTCTAGTTTTTCTATGGCGGTGGCCTGATACGGCGCGTTGAAGCCTTTCAGAATATTGCTGGCCGCGGTGGTTTCTGCGCCAAACACCAGGAAGTTATCTTTGGCAATAAACGGCACCCCTGCCAAGCGGCCTTTTGGCTCGGCGTCAACGGCTTTTGCACGTTCGCGGGCGCGCTCATCAAGTGTAGCGATGATGGCGTCGTATTCTTTTTTGTCTGAGATGGTTTTGAGCGCTTGCTCAACGAGATCGACAGCCTTAAGCTCGCCGGACTGCACTTTGGCGGCAATATCGGCAATCGGTAGCCACTGCGAATCAGCCATTATCCAAGCATCCTTTTGACCTTAATGTGGGCGTCTTGAACCGCCGGCACATTTTTTTGCAGGTCGGTAACATCGTAGCCGTAATCTTGCACTTCGTCTTCACGCATAACATTGGTGAGACCGGTTACTTGATTGGTCGGTTGCAGGCCGTCAACCCCCACGGACTGTAGCTGCTCGACATACTGCAAGATAGCCGATAGCTCTTGGCCGTACTCTTCGATTTCGGCCTCCGAGAGGTCTAGACGCGCTAATCGAGCCAACTTTAATATATCGTCCCGGGAAAGTTTGCTCATAGGTACTCATAATTGTACCAGATCTCCCCTGTTATTTCACAAACAAAAAATGTGCTTTACAAAGCATAAGCGTAGGACTATGATCAAGAAAAGACTAGATACGGTAGCAAAAACATGGCAACCAAACAAGAATCGCTCACTGAAGCAACTCCCGGACGGGTTGCTGATATGGCGCCCGTGGTTGGCATTGGGGGCGTACTCAGCTCAGAGGGACAGTGGCCCTTCTACGCCCCGCTGCTCTACACTCCAAATTCTCCCCTAAAATCCAGAGAGCGCTTTATACATATTCTCAATGGGGCTCGGAGCGGTGATTTTGCAGAGATATACGGCGATGCAGAAGAAAGATTTCTAAAGATCCACGACCGACTCGAACAGCGTGTAGTGGTTTTTGGTCAGTCGTTTGGAGGGCTTGTTACGACAAAACTTGGAGTCGATCACCCCGACAAGATAAGCGCCGCCATCTGCCTAGCAGGAGCACAGGAAGGCGTTGAAAAAATGACCATAGCCGGCAGGGTTCTAAAGCATGTCGTAGGGAACGAGGCTGGAGCCGCAGATTTAATGCGCCAATCAGAAATAATGTGCGGCCATATCGGGAGCATTGCCTCCAGATGGTCGCCGCATACATCGCTCCACCTCATATCTCCAACCGTAGACCCACTGCTTCCGTGCCCACAAGGATTAGGTCTAGCGCTCCCGGAGGGGCAAAAAGTACACAAAAAGTTCATAGCTCCGCTAGGCGTGCCGCGAGTTATTTTGGAGCGTTTTTTTGGCATGCCAGAAGATGCCGATCCACTCTATGGTATCCCCGTAGAGCATGTCGGGATAGGTATATCTCCTACGGTTCGAAGCTATAGCCGCCAGGTAAGACGAAATGCTCTCTTAAGCATGCCACCGCCAAGTGTTGACGTAGCAACACCTACTCCTATCGCAGACTACGACGAACTACCGCTAGCCGCTTAAAGTTTCTTCTTAATGTCATCAATCAGATCGCGGAGTTCGGCAGCGGTTTCAAATTGCAAGTTGGCAGCGGCCAGATCCATTTGCCCGGTCAGATCTTTAATGAGCGAACCGTACTCGTCTTTGGGGATTTTATTAAGATTAAGCTTGGCTCGCTGAGCTTCCTCGGGCATATCAGGACGCATGCCAGCTTCTATGGCCCGCTGAATGCCGGTGGGCGTAATGCCGTGTTCTTTGTTGTAGGCCTCTTGAATTTTGCGTCGGCGAGTGGTTTCGTCGATGGTTTTTTGCATGCTTTTGGTTACGCGATCAGCGTACATAATGACGTGGCCTTTTTCGTGGCGGGCGGCGCGGCCCACAGTCTGGATCAGTGCCTGCTCTGAGCGCAGAAAGCCTTCTTTGTCGGCGTCCAAAATTGCCACCAGCGATACTTCTGGCAAGTCCAGGCCCTCACGCAACAGGTTAATGCCCACCAAAACGTCGTACACACCCAACCGCAGATCGCGCAGAATATCGGTGCGATCCAGGGTATCAACATCGCTGTGCAGATACGCCACCTTTATATTAAGCTCTTGCAAATATTCGGTCAGGTCTTCGCTCATGCGCTTGGTGAGCGTGGTAACCAGTACACGTTGATGCTTGCTGGTAGTGTCGCGGATTTCGGCGATCAGATCATCAATCTGGCCTTCGATAGGCCGCACTTCAATTGGTGGATCAAGCAGCCCCGTGGGGCGGATCACCTGCTGAGCTGGCTCGGGCGAGCGGCTTAGCTCATATTCGGCTGGCGTGGCGCTTACATAAATCGCTTGACCAATATGGCGTTCAAATTCAGTAAAAGTTAGCGGGCGGTTATCCAGCGCGCTCGGCAAACGGAAACCATGCTCCACCAACACCTCTTTACGCGCCCGGTCACCGTTATACATGCCGCGCACTTGCGGCAGAGTCATATGTGATTCGTCGACCATGAGTAGGTAGTCATCGGGGAAATAGTCGAGTAGCGTCGCTGGCTGCTCGCCTGGTTCGCGATTCGTCAGATAACGGCTGTAGTTCTCGATGCCTTTCACGAAGCCGGTTTCTTCGAGCATTTCCAGATCAAATCGGGTGCGTTGCTCCAGGCGTTGCGCTTCTAGTAACTTGCCCTCAGATTTGAACTGCGCCAGGCGCTGGGCCAACTCCTGCTCGATGTGGCCAAGCGCAACTTTGAGCTTATCTTGCGGCGTCACGTAGTGCGAACCCGGAAAGATTTTATACGAATCCAGATTGGCCAGGATTTCACCCGTGAGCGGATCCAACTTGGTAATACGCTCGATTTCATCACCAAAAAACTCGATGCGGTAAGCGAGCTCTTCGGCGGCTGGGAATACATCGACCACGTCGCCGCGGACGCGGAAGGTACTTCGATGGAAGTCGATGTCATTTCGCTGGTACTGAATGTCGGTCAGCTGGCGCAAGAACTTATCGCGCACCTTACGCTCACCGACTTTAACGCCTATAGATAGGCCATCATAGTCTTCAACCGAGCCAATACCGTAAATACAGCTCACACTAGCCACAATAATCACATCTTTGCGGCTCAGAAGCGAATCGGTGGCAGCGTGACGCAAACGATCGATTTCTTCGTTGATCTGACTGTCCTTTTCGATATACGTGTCGCTGCGCGCAATGTAAGCCTCGGGCTGGTAATAATCGAAGTAGCTCACGAAGTAATGAACCGCGTTATCCGGAAAGAAGTTCTTGAACTCACCATACAGCTGAGCCGCCAACGTCTTGTTATGGCTCAAAATCAGCGTTGGCCGCTGCTGATCCTGAATGATATTGGCCATAGTAAACGTCTTGCCCGACCCCGTAACGCCGAGCAGCGTCTGATCGCGCAAGCCATCGTTCAGCCCCTTGGTCAATTGAGCAATCGCCTTCGGCTGATCACCGGTCGGCCCAAAATCACTCTGTAGCTTAAACTTTGCCATCTACCTATTGTAACAGTGTTCAGAGAAGACGGTTTTAGTTCGTGTTGGCAACCAGCTGTTCATTCGAATCGAAACATTGCTCAACCAGAACCTTTGGCACTTTGTATTTGTTAATCACGTCACAACTGACTGCCTGTTGGCCAACATAAACTTTTTCCCAATTACCCTGATACAGCGCCCAGACTGCCTGCGCTCCACCGCAGTCTTTCTGCCCGACTCCGCCCATAGCATAGGAGCTATCGTATATTTTATTTACCGAGAAGAAAGTAGACCCGCAATTTTCATCTGTCGCTTCAGATAAAGAGGCAGTAATTTGTCCAGACATGAAATCTTTAAATGATTGAGGCGCTCCCTTGAGTTGCGAAACGTCACCTGCTGCACGAATTTCTATAATAGGATCATAGGTAATGAGTTTTGACGCGCTCTTTGTCGACGGGCTGCTTTTTGATGGCCCACTTTGCGCATCTTTAGCCGCCGTGGAATACGTTTTGTCGGTTTGTTTTTGTGAGTGGTAAACATAGTAGCCTACGAAAATCACGAGAGCTAGCGCAATAATAACCAGCAGGCCTTCGATCAGTGAAAAGCCTTTTTGATTCATTTTTTTGGTCATACAGAAGGTATCCTGCTTATGGTTATTTATTGATATAGATTGTGGTACTTGGCGTGCTCGATGTCAAGGTGGTCGGTTAACCGTTTAACAAGCTGATTCGCATCGTCACTAAACGTCACCATCGCACCCGACCGTAAGGGCTGAGCGAGGGCCATGAGGGACTCAATCTGCTCACTAACGCCGCCGGCGCCTTGCATAAAGCCGATCGGCGTATCTGTTTCCATGGCGATGGTAAATTCGTGCAATGTGCCCAAGCGGCCGCCTATGCTCACTACCGCGTCACTCGAGGTAATCAGCAGCGTGTCGCGCCCAACGTAGTGCAGACCGGTATAAATAATGGTGTCGTACGCCTTGACCGGCAGGCGGTACTTCATAACATGCTCCACCTTGGAGGCAGCCGGACTCAAGCCGACGCTCATCTTGCCGCCAGCTTTTTTGTAGGCTTCGGCAGCGTAGTTTGGCAGGCCGATGGTAGCACCGGTCATAAGCGCATGTCCGGCTTTGGCAATCGCCACGCCAACCTGCGCGGCCAGCTCCTTACCTTCTTCGACGCTGTCACCCTTAGCGGCGCCCGATACGCAAATCTGGTACATTACGCCACCGCCATTTCTGGAGTTAGTTGCGGCGATAACTCACTGGCAACCGCCTCTTCCACGGATTCGCGCCGCAAATATCGAAGCAGCAGCTCATGCCACAGCGACCGCTGGAAATAGTGCACCATGCGCCGTTCATACGGCAGCTGATTACAGTAGTTAAGCGCCGCGTCAATCACGTTAAGTGACACTGGCTGTCGATCAAACAGCGCGCCCAAATGTGCCGCTTGCTGCCAAAAAGCAAAGCTCGGTTCAATCGCTTTCAGTGTTTCTTCAATCGGATGCCAGGCAATGTCTTCCAGCTGAATATGCGGCTCAAAAACCTGAGCATCTTCGTGGTGCGTAAGCCGCGCATAAAAGCGCTGCACTAGATGCCACGGCATTGGCTGATCCAGCAGTTGCGAATTCAGTTGCGCTTCATCAGTAATCACCGAGCGCACCACGTCGCCAAAATCCGGACGGACCTGACACAACTTTATGAAGGTGCTCGCCGCTCGGATTTCGTTGAGCTCATGTAGCGCCAAGCTAAGACTTACCGTTGTGGAGCCAGCAGGAGCATCTTTAGGCAATGGCAAAAATACCAAAGCGCCCAACTCCTTAAAACTCAGCAAATTGTGCTTTTTACTGGCCACTACCGAT
>DASVMD010000070.1:0-9881 GCA_036384495.1 Saccharimonadales bacterium (SeqCode) | reverse complement strand
ATTGGGGTACTGCAAACTAAAGTCGGCGTTTTTATAGGTTTTAAATGCACCGCCGTGGAAAGCGATAATCCCAACAATAATAGCCAGCAATATCCAGACTGCGCCAAATACAATCAGTGCTCGATATTTCTTCATTTTTTTACTCTAGCACAACGGCAGCTATACTAGGTATATGGATAACAGACCCCTCGCGGAGCGACAACGACCGGAAAGCTTGGCCGATATCATTGGGCAGGAGCATCTAGTTGGGCCGGGCAAGATCATTTCGGAGATTATTGAGCATAAGCAGCCGACAAGTTTGATCTTGTGGGGTCCGCCGGGCAGCGGTAAGACCACGCTAGCCCGGATTATTGCCCGCGAAACAGGTGCCGAGTTTATGGAACTTTCAGCGGTTACAGCGGGCAAAGCCGACGTATTAAAAGTGATTGAGCGGGCCGCCCAGAATCAACGCTTGGGCATGCAAACCATACTGTTCGTAGACGAGATTCACCGCTTCAACAAAGCACAGCAAGACGCCTTCTTGCCGCATGTTGAAGACGGCACCATCATCCTGGTGGGCGCCACCACCGAAAACCCAAGCTTTGAGGTTATTAACCCACTTTTGAGTCGTTCCCGGGTGCTGGTTTTGGAGCCTCTTGACAAGCGAGGTACTACAGAGGTGATCAAACGAGCCGCTAAGGCCGAAAAACTGACCGCCAAGAAGCTTCCAGCCAAGAGCATCGATTTGCTGGCCGAACTGTCCGGCGGCGACGCTCGGATCGCGCTTGGTAACCTAGAGCTCGCCATGCAGCTGGCTGGCGGCAAAACCATCACGCCACAAATCGTTGAAACCGCGGCTCAGACTCGCCTGCCCGGCTACGACAAAAAAGGCGAAAGTCACTATAATGTCATTAGCGCCTTTATAAAATCGATGCGCGGCTCGGACGCCAATGCGGCGCTCTACTACTTAGCTCGCATGTTGCAGGCCGGCGAAGATCCCAAGTTTGTGGCTCGTCGAATGGTTATTTTTGCGTCTGAAGACATTGGCATGGCGGCGCCGGCGGCTCTCAACTTGGCGGTCTCAACCTTCTTGGCGGTGGAGCGAATCGGCATGCCCGAAGCACAGTATAATTTGTTTCACTGCGCCACGGTGCTAGCCAAAACGCCTAAATCACGCGAGGTGGCCGATGCCATGTCGAGCGCCCTGGCCGCGGCAAAGCAATACCCTGACCTACCCGTGCCAACACACCTGCGTAACGCGCCGACCAAGCTTATGAAAGACCTCGGCTATGGCAAGGGCACTAAGTGGGAGGCCGGCTTTCAGCATCCCAAAGGCTTCCTGCCTAACGAGCTCAAAGACCTCGATTTGTTTACTTAAACGCGCTTATGCCCATTGTGTTTTTTGGCGACGCGTAGCATACTCAAGATACTATGGGTTTTCGAATTAGCTCGCAAGAAATAGTCGGTGCTCCGAGCAGAGAGTTTAACGCCACAACCCCCACTCCCGACCAGGAGCAACCCGTTGTCAGAGTTTCGGCCGAAGATGACTCGGCACCCAACAAGTTTCACCGTACAGCCGCGGCTGTCGCTAACTTTATCGTTAGCGGACTTATTGACGCCGGCGGGTCGTATGCTGCTGTCGATCCCAATGAGCTCAAAGAAGCCAAAGCGGCGCTGCGCTATCCTCGGGAAAATAGCTAAGAATTCGCGATTTGCTCCCACGGTAGCTCCGGCTTGCCGAAGTGGCCGTAGGCGCTGGTTTGGGAGTAGATAGGTCGAGCTAAATCCAGTCGATCAATAATTCCTTTTACTGAGGTATCGATTAACTTATCCTTGAAATCATGTAAGGTCTGGTCGCTCACGGTGCTCGTGCCAAAGGTATCGATAGTTTGCATGAGCGGGCGTGGCTGGCCGATCACATAGGCTAGGCCAACTTCGCACTTCGTGGCAAGACCGGCAGCCACAATATTTTTGGCAATGTAGCGTGCAGCATAAGCACCTGAGCGGTCAACTTTACTGGGGTCTTTGCCACTAAAAGCGCCGCCGCCTACGCGCGCGTAACCTCCATAGGTATCGACCACGATTTTGCGACCAGTTAGGCCGGCATCGCTTTCTGGGCCTGGGATATGCCACAAACCAGTGCCGTTAATAGTAATGTTGTCATCGGCTGGGTGTGCGAATTTGTAGTCCGCGAGGACAGGTGTCACGATATGCTTAATGGCATCGGCACGCACTTGCTCAGCAGTTGTAGCTTCGTCGTGGGCCACTGCCAGCACCAACTTTTCGATGGCTACTGGTTTGTTGTTTTCGTAGCGCACCGTAACCTGCGCCTTACCGTCTGGCCGCAGCCACACAAGTTCTTTTTTCTGCCGTGCATCGTCTATACGGCGCGCTAGGGCGTGCGCTAAGCTAATTGGCAGTGGCGTCAACTCCGGCGTTTCGTTGATCGCAAAGCCGAACATCATACCTTGATCCCCTGCGCCGTCTTGGTCTACTCCCACGGCAATTTCCGGCGACTGTCGGTGCACATCATTGCTAAATTCTGACTCCTGGCTAAAGCCCCACTCAGGAACGGTGTAGCCGAGCTCGCTCACCTTTTGGCGTACAATGCGCTCGAAGTTAATGTCGGCCGTGGTCTTAATTTCGCCAAATAAGGCAATTTTGTTAGCACCTGCCACGGTCTCGATACCGGTGCGGCTGTGCGGATCCTGCGCCAGTGCAGCGTCTAGCAAGGCGTCACTAATGCCGTCGCAAATTTTATCCGGATGACCGGCGCACACCGACTCGCTGGTGAAATATTGAACTACTGTTGACATAAAAATATCCTTTCTGTCGTAACGTAACGAGAAAGGATATTTAGGGATTAAACATCTTCCCCGTCACTGACGGGCTAGATGGAGCACCTTACTCTTAACGAGCAGGTTGCCGGCAGATCAACGAGCTAGATCTCTCCCTGCACTCTGTATATTTACATTGTTAATGACCTAATGGTACCATGCTTTGCTTTGGAGTATAAGCATTTTGTTCTAGAATACGACTATGGCCACCTTCCTACGTAACCGTTATCGACTGCACGAACCGGTGTGGCATGTGCAGCTGGCGATGCTGCTGGCAATTGTTTTGCAATTGTTACTACCGGCGCACTATGTATTTGCCTCGCGCGAATTGTTGGTTTTGGCCGAAGTTATTTTGCTGGTGGCTTTGTCGTTTACGACTCCTCGGGAAAAGATTTTTCAGTCGCTTGGGCGCCGCGTTAACGTGGTTTTGCTGCTGGCGATCACTGGTCTTGCCAATAGCTATGCACTGGTCGTTGTGGCTAATAAATTGCTTGAGAACGGCCATGTCAGCAATGGGCGCGACCTTATATTAACAGCAGTTAATATTTACTTAACGAATATCATCATTTTTGCGCTGCTGTACTGGGAAATGGATGGCGGCGGCCCTGGCGAGCGTGCCGCCACGGCCAAATACGAGCAGGATTTTATGTTCCCCCAAAACCAAAACGAAGATTACAAGCACCCACACTGGCGACCAACATTTGTCGATTACGTGTATGTTTCATCCACCAACGCCATGGCTTTTAGCCCGACCGACACCCTGCCGTTGAGTCGCCGCGCCAAGTTGCTGATGTTGGCTCAATCCACGATATCTTTGGTGGCCGTGGCTTTGGTAGCCGCACGAGCGGTGAATATTCTGGGCTAGCCCGCCGTACCCCTTGGAATTTTAGCCTAAAAGCTTTATAATCAACCCCTGTACTGGGGATTGGCCAAGTGGTAAGGCACCGGGTTCTGGTCCCGTGATCGGGGGTTCGAATCCCTCATCCCCAGCCATATAGAACGTTTCAAAAGACACCACTGTTAGCGGAGTTTGATTAACTTATATGCTCTTTCGCCAGGCCTGAACAGTGCATATCTGCTATAATTCCAAAGTATTAAGGCCACAGCGAAAAACAAACCATGAAGTACATACTAAAATTCGCAGCCATCTGCTTGATAGCAGTACCTCTCTTACTACCATTCATGCTAACTGGCCTCATGGGCTCCGAAGGCGGTCCGTTTACCGATGACGGTGGGCTGGCTGTAATATGGCTACTGAGTTTTATTTTTTTCTGGGGACCGCTAGCCTACATTTGCTGGAAAGAAAGTAATAAAGCTTCAACGCATATTAACAAGTTCGTACTAATACCGTTAGTAATTATCGTCATTCTCGGTATTTTCCTGCAAGTTGCGGGACGATTCATACCAGATGACGTCACAGCGACCATAGTAACTAGGCAATTGGACAGCAATACTTGTTATGGAATGCCTACTGTTACGGAAATAAACGGTAAAGCCCAGCCTAACACTGTTTGTCTTGATATCAGCGAAACGGACCAAAGATTCTTTTATCTATCGGATGGGACAATTCCTGAAGGCCGTTATAAAGTTACAGCACGGTCTTCCTGGATATTTGAAGAATATACCAAAATTGGCACAGGAAAATTACATAAGCTTAGAACGATGAAATTTTCAGATGTTAAAAGAGTAGATAAACTTAGCTAATAGAATTTCGAAGATCATTGTCATTATTAAGCAGCTCTGTTAGCTCTTATATACTGTTTTCGTCAACCTTTTCATGGGGATAAAAAGTTTGATTAACGTACCATCCGCCCACCCAACATGACATCACTGAGTTAATAATAGGCATCAGGCAGTAAGTCTAGATAATGAACTCGTCAAAAGCCAGCCCTGGACTGCCTTCAGTCAGTATGATATCTATTAACTTGTGGAGGTCGGCTAGATACTCAAAATCCCTAGGTAACTCAGACATAGCTCCATGCAGCTTGAGACGGGCATTTTCAAGGCTCAGATCACCCGCCTTCTCCATTTCTACTATACCTTCGGCCAAACGCACCAGGTTGTCGCAAAAGGTCATGTTGTCCTGTGCATATTTTCCAGAAAATTCAGATAGATCTACGGGATAAATTTTATCTTCAGGCTGGTTGTATAGCCTGCCATACATGTATTGTTCAGTCGTCACTATGTCCCGGGCAATGGGCTCCTCATCTTTAAACATCTTCACATGGTAGTCAATTAGTGCCGACCAAGTTTCTTCTAACTCTTCGCTAGATACTTGGCCATTCTCAATAGCGTCGATAAGCTTTTCGCCGTGAACTATTTGGGTTACGATGTGTGGCTCCGCCATTTCAGTAATAACTACATAATTAATTAGATTAATTTTGTAGTCAGCTAACTTTCGATGACTATCATTGGCAGCCTGCATCCTCTCATCGCTCTCGCCACGGTTAATTCTAACCAACATTTCTGGAAAGCCTGGGACTAGGCGTTTATCCGTATTGCAACCCGAAAAACCACTCGGCACCAAGCCTTCCCGAAGCAGTTCGCGGGTCAAAACAAAGTCAGGCTGATATTCTGTATCGGACATCGTAATATTATATAATTTTTATACTTATTTAGCAATGCTGGGTAGTTTTCTAAGAGTTGCTAAATCCGTCAACTAAGGACAGCCAACCTTTGACCAAATACCACTTTTGTGTTATTTTTTGTTTATGCCTCGACGAGCTGAATCAATTACCGAGCCTTTACCACTTGATACACCTATAGCTCAAGAAGCGCAGGACTACATTCGTACTTTTAGGACTATAGGTATCGTCTCTGAACGTGGTGGATTTAGCCGAGCAGCAAAAGACGCACATACAGAGTTACTTGGAGACACTTATGCGGCACTAGATAAAATCGCGCCACGCCTCTCCGAGCAGTATGCTGTACTTATCACAGATAGCGATACCACTAAGGCAAAAACTTCCGGTTTGGCGCGTGCAACATATGAAGCCGCAATAGCATCAGCAACTAGAGCATCTTACGTCAAGCATCAATCTATGCCACCCCTTTATAGCCACAATACCGACAGCATTCGTTCCGATATAGTACTGCAGCTGCTACGCGATGCTGCAGCTTATGCGCAAATAGCATATGAAGCTTTCGGTCCAGATATGAAACCTCATGCCCTGCCTAATAGGAAAAATGGCAGTAAGCTTCCAGAACCCATATTAAACATATGTTCAGCCAGCCCTGAGGAAACTGTAACAGATATTAGAAATAACCCTGATTTCAATCTGTCATGGGAGAATGGCTCTTACTTAGGGGTTGGTTTGAACTTCGGAAACGGGCTGGTACACGCTAGTACTAAGTAATTCTTCGACTTGTGCGACTTCCCATTCTAAAATATTCGTTTCTGTATAAGATTGGTTAACGTACCTCATCCCCAGCCAATATAAAAGGATCAGCCGCAAGGTTGGTCCTTTTATATTGCTTGTGGTGCAGGGCTGCTAGAACTCCATGCCGCAGGCATTAGGGTTCGTAAGGGCAAGGTGTTTGGCGGCTTAATGCTTGCAGCCAATACCAGGTCGTATAATATTTCTATTGGCATGCTCGCCAACGCAACTAAATCCTTAGGCAATAACGCCACAAGGATAGATTTCATGAATGCCACGCCGGAAAACCTGCTTCTTGCAGAAGAATTTACGGCTCAAGCTGAAGCACTTGTCGACGAAGCCTTCGCGCAGCCAATTGTTGACGCAGACAAATGCGAATATACATCTAGTTAATGTAAGCGAAAACCCGACCTTTGCTATTACTAGCTCATGACCTTTTTCATGGGAGAGAAAGTTTGATTAACCTATCGTTCGCCCAGCCAAATATAAGCACTGTACAAATACCACGTTTTGTGGTATTTTTTGTTTACTAATTTTGTCGCTTATATATGTTGGAGAAATTTACAAATACTATAGATAGACTAAGGGGCAAAGCCCCTATGCTAGGCGCTACGGCTCTATCTGACTTGGAGCGGGAAGTCTCTGTTAGCAAACTAATTGAGCCCTTAACCTTAGAGGAGCTCGACATTCTAGCACCAGAACACGCGCTAGAGTATGCTGATTCATTATTCAGCGCATTACCAGAAGATCTACGCAAACCGCGATACAGAGAAGGCCCAGACGTACATGACTTAATGAGAGCTAGCGATGAAGATTTTGCAATCTATAACGAAATTGTGAGAATAATGAGCTCAAAAAGTATTAATATGGGCATCCTATATGACCTCAATCAACTGAAAGGCGCAAAGAAGACTAAATACCTAGAAAAAGCCAAGGCCGAACTTGCGATCCGTGATACATAATTAATAATATTCGCTTAGCTGAAAAGCTTGATTAACGTACTGTTCGCCAACCCATTTTTTTGTATCTGTAAGCATTAATAGTCTAGATGGTACGTTTAAATTGATCGTACGTAAGTTTACTTCTTTTTCTTTAAAGGCTTTGGCTTAACTGGACTAAGAATAATTCCCTTGTTAAGATCATGGCTGATCACCACTATGCTGCCCTCGCCTATTTCGCCCCTCAGGATTGCTTTAGCCAATCGATTTTCTACCTCACTCTTTATTTGACGCCGCAATTCTCGGGCTCCATATTCCGGCAAGTAACCTATTTTAGCCAAGTGCTTTACGACAGAATCATCAAATGTGAGCTCAATTCCCTGGCCTCGTGCGGTGCGCTTAATTCTTTCGAGTTGGAGTTTAACAATTTGTTCGATCTGGCCCTCGTCCAGTGCCTCAAAAATAATTATTTCGTCAATACGATTTAAAAATTCCGGGCGGAAGAAGTTTCGCAGAAGTTTCAGCAGCTCTTCTTTTAGTTCGGCATACGACTTACGCTGAGCTTTTTTTAGGGCCACATTTTCATAGATAACAGATGCGCCGATATTAGAAGTAGCGATGATGATGGTATTGGTAAAATCTATCACTCTTCCTTTACCGTCCGTTAATCGCCCATCGTCAAAGACTTGCAATAAAATGTTATGGACATCGGGGTGGGCTTTTTCGATTTCGTCCAGCAAGAGAACGCTATAAGGTTTACGTCGAACACGCTCGGTTAGCTGCCCGCCTTCTTCATAGCCGACGTAGCCCGGGGGCGCACCAATTAAGCGAGCCACGCTATGCCGCTCCATGTACTCACTCATATCAATTCGGATCAGGGCGTCTTCATCGCCGAATACTGTGTAGGCTAGGGCTTTCGCTAGCTCAGTCTTGCCAACACCCGTCGGGCCTAGGAACAACAACGACGCAATAGGCTTGCTGCCTTCCGTCAGGCCAGCCCTGGACATGCGCACGGCATCCGCCACAGCTTGGACAGCTTCATCCTGACCAATAACCCGCTTATGCAACCGTTCTTCCATTTGCAGTAATTTTTCTTTTTCCTCTCGGGTCAGCTCCTGCACAGGTATCCCAGTTATGCTCGATACCACCTGAGCCACATGTTCTACTAAAACTTCCTTGGATGTTACACCGCGTTTGGCCTGCCAACGGCTTGCTGATGTATC
Source organism: Saccharimonadales bacterium (SeqCode) (assembly GCA_036384495.1). GTDB lineage: Bacteria > Patescibacteriota > Saccharimonadia > Saccharimonadales > UBA4665 > JAQGHB01. Next base: position 1,527 of record DASVMD010000070.1, on the reverse strand, counting down.
TTTTTTATCTTCAGTATCTTTGAGTTGTTTCTCAAAGTCTTCGGCTTTGTCCATTTGCTTATGGTTGATTGCATATTCTCGTTCTCGCTTAAGACGTTTAATCTGATCGTCCAGCTCGGCAATATCCTGGCTATATGTATCCACTCCGATTCGGACTCGGGAGGCGGCTTGGTCAATCAAATCTATCGCTTTATCAGGTAGAAAGCGATTAGAGATGTAGCGGTCAGATAATTCAGTGGCTGCGACTATGGCCTCATCTGTTATTTTTACTTTGTGATGAGCTTCGTATTTGTCTCTGAGGCCTCGTAAAATCTCAATCGTTTGTTCGACGGTCGGCTCGGGTACAAGTACTGGCTGAAAGCGACGTTCGAGTGCAGAATCTTTTTCAATATATTTCTGATACTCATTTAATGTAGTCGCGCCGATTAAATGCAGTTCCCCCCGGGCTAGACTGGGTTTAATAACATTACTGACATCCATTCCACCTTCGCCACCGCCTTGTCCTGCGCCGACAATAGTATGTAGTTCATCAATAAAAATTATTAACTCGTCTTGGTGGGCGATAATTTCGTCTAATACTGCCTTGATTCGTTCTTCAAATTCACCGCGATATTTACTGCCGGCAACCATTGCGTTGAGATTTACTTCTACGACTCGTTTGTCTTGCAATACCTGAGGAATTTTACCGCTATGGATTCTTTGGGCTAGACCTTCGACGATAGCAGTCTTGCCCACGCCAGGCTCGCCAATTAATACCGGGTTATTCTTGGTTCGCCTAGCTAAGATTTCTATAGTCGTTTCAATTTCTTTGGCTCTGCCTATGACCGGATCAAGCTTGCCTTGGTTGGCCAGGGCAGACAAATCACGAGAGTATTTATCCAGCTGTGGGGTTGTGGACTGGCTTTTAACCCGACCTTCTTCGGCCCCTTGGCCGACTACTTTAACTATTTTTTGTCGTAAACTTTCGGGGGTTAAGCCGTATTTGCGCAGAATATCACCGGCCATGCCTTCATCTTCTTGTAAAAGGCCAAGAAGCAGATGCTCAGGTCCTATGTAGCTATGGCCTAATTCGCGCGAGCTGGTAAACGCATTTTCTAAAACTTGTTTGACTCTTGGGGAAACAGTGACCTCGACTTGATCAGTCTCTTTAATTTTTTGGCTGCCCTTAGGCGAATTAGTTTCAATGTAACCTTTTATGTCCTCACTTTTTAACTTGAACTGCTTAAATATCTCTCGCACTACATCGCTGTCGACCAAAGCATATAGCAGATGCTCAGTATCAACTTCTCGACGATCAAATGTAACTGCCGCCTCAGCCGCTTGCTGGATTATTTCCTTAGTACTTTCTGAAATGAATTCTTCTATATTAGTCGCTTCGCGTTCACGAGGTAGCGGCGTGCCGAGGTTAGATGAAAGTTGCCCAAAATCATCACCAAAGAAATCACCCAAGGGTGAGCCGGAAAATAAGGAATCGAAGGGCGAGGTTTGAGATTGTTGCTGGCGCAGTTGCTGATAATGCGCATCGCA
>DASVMD010000069.1:0-4450 GCA_036384495.1 Saccharimonadales bacterium (SeqCode) | reverse complement strand
CAGTGGCGGAGCAAACTGCGCCAATATATCCGGCGCCACCGCCAGCAGCTATACGCTCTTGAACGCAGATGTTGGCCACACAGTCCGGTCGGCTATCACCGCCTCTAATGGCGGTGGTTCAACGGTTGCTTATTCGGTAGTCACGGCTCTGGTCTCGGCGGATGTAACAGCGCCAGTTAATACAGTGGCACCTACCGTTTCTGGCGTAATGGCAGTCGGCAGTGTTTTGGCAACCGCTCACGGCAGCTGGACAAACTCGCCAACCTACGCCTACCAATGGCAGCGCTGCGACAGTGGCGGAGCAAACTGCGCCAATATATCCGGCGCCACCGCCAGCAGCTATACGCTTGTAACAACAGATGCTCTAAATACCGTACGAGTTGTGGTCACGGCTAGCAATACGGCTGGCACTACTACTGCCAATTCATCTCCAACAGGCGTCATCCAATCAGTGCTGGGTGACTTTGATGGCAACGGCCATGTCAACATCTTTGATCTAGGTATATTTTTAAACCATTATCCAAGCAATAACAGCCCAGCTCAAGACCTTGATGGTAACGGTGTGGTCAATGTATTTGACCTGGGTTTATTTTTAGGGCAATATAATAAGTAGTTACCGGACATAAAAATATGAAAAACAATGTGAGGGCACAACTAAGCAGAGCAACACGTGGTTTGGCGGTCTTGCTGTTATTGGCTGTTCCCCTCTATGCTGCAATCGGTCACGCTAGTGCAACTAATGGGCCGCAACTGTATCTCGGTCCTACCTCGCAAACCGCCACCACCGGATCTACCGTTACGTTTACCCTCAATATGGCTTCAGATAACAGTGCGATATTTGCTTGGCAGGCATATGTAAGCTACTCCCCCGCCTACTTCGACTCGGCAACCGTAACTACCAGTAATGGCTCTCCGTTTAGCGCTCCTGCAGGGAATGATGTTGCCTCTAACGGTACAGTCAGCTTGTCTCGCTATTCGACGACTGCACAACCCTATGACGGTGCTGTGGCGGTTATCACGCTGCACTCCAACGGAACTGCTGGCACTGCTGCAGTTACGGTGCAGCACGTTTGTGCCAACAATAATGAAAGTACGGGCTGTTCGGCAATGATCAACGGCAGTGGGAGCAATATTCTCAATGGGGTTTCTGGCGCTAGTGTCACTCTGAATGCCCCTGCGGCTGCTGCTGGGGGTAGTAGCTCATCCAGCTCTTCGGGTGGTACGGTCAAAACAGGTACAAAGACTAGCTCCAAATCGAGTGCCGCCACGCCTGCTACCGTAGCTGCCGTAGCTCAGTCGGTTTCTGCAAAAGCCAGCTCGGGTGGTGGAGAAACGGCGAGCGGCACAGTAAACGTTACGATTGACGTCACCGATCAGAATAATAGGCCTGTCCAGCATGCCCAGGTTGTCATTAATGGCCTCACGGTCTACACCGATAGCAACGGAAGGGCTGTGTTCCGTAATGTGTCGCCGGATGCCACCAAGGCGATTGTCCGTTACAAGGGTCAGCAAAAAGAATTCCCTCTCCAGCTAGACGCATCTTCCAGTCAAGCGAGCCAGACGGCACGAGTGACGCTGGATATTGCAAAGGCTAGCAGCAAAACACCGCTATGGATTGGTGGATTTGCTACCGGACTTGCCATATTTGTTGCCTTGCTGCTACTTGGCCGTGGTCGGCTGGTGAGGTTCTTTGTTAATCGAAGGCGCCAGAAGCAGTTGGAAAGTGCAACCGCTCGTGACAGCGATGCCTTGTTTACGGCCCAGGCCCCAAAACCGGCCGCTGTCACAAAACCAACGCCTATTGCGCCACCAGTACCTAAGCCTGAGATGCCGGCATATCAGCCTGTCAAGCCCAAGCCAGTAGTGTCGCCGCCAGCGCCAGCTCAAACAAAAGCGTCACAGCCTGCACCAAGTCCATTTAGCGCTAGCTTGGATGGCATGTCCCAGCAGCAACCAAGCCACAAGCCCGAAGCACCACACTCAGCACCTAAGCCCGTCTCGCAGGCGGAACTCGAACGCCAACGCGCCATGGCGCCGGGCACCATTGTGCGCCCCAACGCACTTGGTCCACAGTCGCTTTAATAGCTAAAGTCAGAACCGTGCTTTTAAGTTAAATAGCCCAAATGGATGAGTAATTTCCTAAGCGGAGGCGAGAGCTTTAAAGATTTAATTTCTTCGGCGGTAAACCATTTAATGACTTCTAAATTATCATCGTCTCCTTCGGTTGGACGTAGGTCGCCAGAAACATAATCAGCGCTGTACATAAGCATAATGTAGTGCCTTGGAATGCCCTGCCAATTTTCTGTGACGTCGTCATCAAAGAAAACTCGTCTGAGATTTTTAATCTTGACGCCAGTTTCTTCATATAATTCTCTTAGAGCAGCTTCATCTGCAGCCTCTCCTGTATTAACTCCACCACCTGGGGTTAAAAAAGTGCCCGCGTAAGGGCCAACTTCTCCAGGCTTCTTAACGAGCAAAAGCTGATCCTCAGAATTTTTTACAAGAATTCCCGTAACTACTGACTTTTTGAGTTCGTCCATAAAGATATCTTAACAAATAGATGCTGCTTCAGGAGCCTATATAGGTACAGAAATGGTACGCCCGGACGGATTCGAACCGCCGACCCTCTGTTCCGAAGACAGATGCTCTAATCCACTGAGCTACGGGCGCATATTAGCGTATACTATCGTAACAGATAAGAGGGAGTTAGGATAGTGCGCATACGAAATATCGAGGAAGCCAATGCCGTACTGCTGCCGTATGTGCCATTGGTTGCTGAGCTGACCGGCAAAGATGTGACGCTGGAGCGCATCCGGCCGTTTATGGCGCTACTCGGTAATCCGCAAGACCGGCTCAAGGTTGTGCATATTGCTGGCACCAGCGGTAAGACGTCGACTGCGTATTATATGGCCGCGCTTTTGCGGGCCACTGGCGCCTCGGTCGGCCTGGCCGTTTCACCGCATATCGATAGTATTCGTGAGCGTGCCCAGGTTAACGGCGAGCTTCTGCCAGAAGCAGCGTTTTGCGAGCATCTCGGGGTGTTTATGGATTTGGTCAAGCAATCTCCTGAGTCGCCGACGTATTTTGAATTGCTGTATGCTTTTGCGCCGTGGCTATTTGATCGCCTTGGGCTGGATTATGCTGTAATCGAAACTGGCATGGGCGGTTTGCACGATGCCACCAATGTCGCCTCACGGGCCGACAAGGTCTGTATTATCACCGACATCGGTTACGATCACATGCATATTTTAGGCAACACACTCGCCAAAATAGCCGCCCAGAAAGCAGGCATTATTCACCAAGGAAATACTGTTTTCACGTTCGAGCAAGACAAAGAAATTATGGACGTTATTAAGAGCGAGGCGGCATCTAAAAAAGCAGCGCTGCACAGCATTGCTGCAAATCCCGAGCTTTTTGAGCAGGCTGATTTTGGCGCCGACATGACCGAGTACCAAAAACGTAATTGGCTGCTCGCCCAAAAGACCACGGATTACATTATTAACAGAGATAGACTGCAACACTTAACACGTCAAGTATTGCACAAAACTCAGGCTACAAAAATACCAGCTCGAATGGACGAGGTGCAGGTTGGCGACAAAAAACTCATCATGGACGGTGCCCATAATGCTCAAAAAATGGTGGCTTTTGTGGATAGTCTGCGACTGCGCTATCCGGGCGCGCATCCAGCCCTCCTGGTATCGCTCAAAACAGGTAAGGATTACGAGCAGGTCGTGCCTTTGCTGGCTCAGTGGCCCAGCCAAATCATTGTTACTACTTTTGAAACCACGCAGGATCTACCGGTAAAATCCATGAACCCCGATGTTCTTGCCGAAGCTTTTCGGCAAGCAGGAGCCAAACATGTTACCAGTATCGCCGATCAGCATGAGGCTTACCAGGCGCTCTTGGCGCAGCCCGAAAAATTATGCGTTATTGCCGGTTCGTTTTACTTGTTGAGCCAACTGCGGAATAATGAGCATATAGTATGATTCGACTCATAGCTGCCATCGATCGCAAACAAGGTATTGCTAAGCATGGCTTTCAGCCGTGGTCAATCCCGGCTGACGAACAATATTTCGCCGACCAAACTAAGAGTCAGGGCGCGGAAATCCTTATGGGCAGTACGACGTTTAAAGTTATTGGCGCCGCGCTACCAGATCGACAAAATTACGTGCTATCACATGACAAAACGCCGCTCGAAGGCGCAACTGTGATTAACGATTTGCACGCCTTTCTAACGAGCTATACAGATAAAGATCTCTGGGTCATTGGCGGCGCCAATGTCTACTCTCAAGTTATAGAAACAGGCCTGGCTGACGAACTATACCTTACTGAAATTGAGGCCGACTTCGGCTGCGACCAATTCTTCCCCAAGTTTGACCCTGAATACACTGTCAAACAGCAAAGTGAACTACACGAGCAAAACGGATTTATTTTTAGATATAAGGTGTAC
>DASVMD010000068.1:0-3810 GCA_036384495.1 Saccharimonadales bacterium (SeqCode) | reverse complement strand
GCTGATAGCGTAAGTGGCGGGCATATTTTTACGTCAACTAATTTTGGGACTACCTGGACCGATCGGGGCAATAATTCATACTGGCAATCGGTCGCCTCCAGTTCAACTGGTCAGTACTTAACAGCAGGTTCAAACGGAGGCCAATTATACAAGTCAATGGATTATGGCGTCAACTGGGTGGATGTTACTCCAGCGGGTTCCAGCCAAGGGTGGCAGACTATTACCTCGAGCTCAACCGGTCAATACCAAGCAGCTGGCGGATCGTACAATGGCGATATTTATATAACTTCGGACTATGGAGCAACCTGGACGAATGAAACCGCTACTGGAGCGCTACACAACCGTTATTGGAACTCTCTGGCCATGAACTCTACGGGCCAGCGCATTGCCGCAGTTGAAGTAGGAGCCGATATCTACAATGGGAATAATCCAGTTTTGTCCCCGCCAAAACCGGGTATAGTGAACCGCACGACCACGGTAGCGGTCAATGGGAATGTTGTGGTTGACGTGCTCGGTGGCGTAAGCGGCAATCCCGACTCCTCAACACTTGCGATTATCTCCGGCCCGTCACATGGCACCGCGGTACGGCAGTTAGGCAGTATTAGTTACACACCGAACGCTGGCTATGCAGGCACCGATAGCCTAACCTACCAGGTTTGTTCAAGCCTAGACAACACCGTATGTAGCCAAGCAGTCCTGAATTTCAACGTAGGAATAGCTACAGCAATAAAAGCTCCGAATACGGGGTACGGTACATACCATCAGTCGAATATCCCCGCAATCATGATGACTGTCAGCGCCCTTGCTACCGCTATAGGCTTATCACTCCGTCGTCGTCCAAGATAGTTTTTGTAATTTACGGTCGCAGCGTCCCCGCAAACACTTGCCACGCCAGCAGGCTTTTGGCTACCAAGCTCAAGACAATATAGGCTCGCTCGCCGTATAGGTAATCGCGCCATTTGCCGATGCGCTTGTACTGCAAAACCATATTCACGGCAAAGCAGTTGAAGAACAGGAATATGCTCACGAAAATAACGTATACGAATGTCGGCGGGTGGCCACTGCCATATCTGCTATTAGCCCAAAACAGCAGTGCGATCACTATCCATGGCAAGATACCGGCCAACACGCCGATGTTAAAGGCCAGCCACCGTGGCTTTTCTCTACCTTGGTTGTATACCTCCATCGCGAGCCCCATCAGATTCATAATGGCCGTCAGCCCGAAGACCATGAGCAGCCCGCCGAGGCCCGAGAGGCCGGACAGCAGCGCGATGCCCACCAGCATAGTGCTGGCGCTGAGCGAGTATTCGATCCAGCGGACCTTATTAATGCCCTTTGTGAGATTCGCCTCATACTGCTTGCGGTACACGGTAGCTATAAACAGGTGAGCAACAGCACTGAGCAAGAAGAAAGCAACTACCAGATAGGCCAGATTCAGACTAAAAACGGTATGCGTTTGGTTGATGAGCTTTGGGTTGGCAGCGGTTGCCCCCGGGCTAAGCGTTAAGTAGTTAGTGGTGACATTGAACACGCCGTGGTGCGGATCGCTCAGCAGCAAGACTACCAAGGCCTGCGCGGCGTGCAAGCCGGCCATACTCAGGTTAAGCTTTCGTAAACGTTTTAACTTGCTAGCGGTATTCATGGCTTCTCCTTTACTTGCTAAACGCTTTTTCGATTGGTTCGGGGTGAATGCTCGGAAATAGCTCCTTGGCTCGATTATTGGTAACCACCATGGGATTCATGAGGCTCTCGGCCATGGAGCGACCGACTTTGGCGTGATCTGGCGGCGTAAACAGATTTAACCACCAAGCGCCGAGCCACAGAGGAACAATGGGCACCAAGATGAGCACCGGCTTTTTGCCGGTAAAGGCGGCGTAACGAGCAATTAAATCCTTGTAGGACAGCTCCTCGGGTCCGCCGATCTCGACAATCTCCGAGTGCTCAACAGGCACCGTTAAGGCTTGCGTGAGGTACTGCAGCGCATCTTGGAGGGCGATTGGCTGGGTGTGCGTAACAGCCCAAGCCGGCACCGTTTGAACCGGCAGATTATGCACCAGACTTTTCATGATATCGTAGGCGATGCTGCCGTCTCCCACGATCATGGAGGCGCGGAACTCAATAAGCAGTGGCAAGTGCTTTTTGAGTATGGCGCCGGTGTTATGCCGACTGCGCAAATGCCGCGATAGTTTATCGGCATCATTACCTAATCCGCTCATATACACTGCTCGCGGCAGGCCGGCAGCCGCGGCTGCTTTGCCAAATGTCTCGGCTGCCTTGGCCTCGAGATCGTAGTAATCACCCCTGGCAGCCATCATATGAATCAGATACACGGCAACATCGGCGCCCGTTAGGCTTTTTTGAATAGCGTCATAGTCAAAAATGTCGGCCGGCACCAGCTGAACGCGCTCAGTATATTGCTTATCGAATTCGATGTCTTGCGGGCTACGACAGATAGCTCGAACAGAAAAATCAGTGTTTTTTAGCAAATACCGGAGGAGGTTTTGCCCAACAAAACCGCTGGCGCCCATAATAGCTACTGTTATAAGTTTATTTTGGTTTGTGGTTTTTTGCACTACACTAAAAGTGTACCATGAAAGGCCGGATTATGAAGAGATTTATCGCGTATTTGCCGTCGATAATTTACAGGCACTTGGTATAGTGTAGGCATGCCTTTATTTCTAGTGACCGGGTTACCTGGTACCGGTAAATCAACCGTGTGTACTGAGCTTAAAAAGAGAGGCTACGAAGCCTATGATGGAGATTATGATCATTTAGCAAAATGGTACGACGCAGATGGTCAGCCAATAGACGAAAGTCGTGAACGAGATCGTTCTATGGCATTTCTACAAACTCATTCAAGGGATATAGCCTACGAGGTAGTGAAGCAATTAGCCGCCGGAGCCACGTCAAAAGCGGTTTTTCTATGTGCCGATCCCGAAAACGAAGACGAACTTGTGAGTCTCTTTGAAAAAGTATTCGCATTACTTGTAAATGAAGATGAGCGTCAAAAAAGACTGACCACCAGAACTAATAATAACTGGGGTAAGCTGCCTCACGAAATTGAGTATGATCTAGGCGTCAAGCCCGTAGCCCTTGAGCGATACAGAAAATATAGTTACGTCATTCTGGACGCAAGTCAGCCAACACATCTTGTTGTTGATCAGATACTTGCTCAAATATAAGCCCTGACCTTCTGATACGAGGCTAAGATATTGGGTTTGTTCTGGACCTGCGCGCTGCTATGATAAAAGTATGTCATCCCCTGTAAACGAGTATCTAAGCAACGTTGCATCTCCCCAAAAAGAAGCGCTCGAAAGGGTGCGAAGTATTATAAAAGATGCCGCACCAGACGCCCAAGAGGTTATAAGCTATGGTATGCCAGCGTTCAAATACAAAGGTAAGTATTTAATCGCCTATGCGCCCTTTAAAGACCACATGAGCATTTTCCCAGGCGCAACACCACGAGATAAGCTACAAGCACAGCTAAGGAACTACACACAGGCAAAAGGCACCATACAGTTCACGGTTAAGCACCCCTTGCCCGAATCAGTAATCAAAGAAATAGTTGCACTTCGAATAGCCGAAATTACGGCCAAGTAACGCTTTTATGCAGCCAAAACTAGTGAGCCGTAGTTGTAGTCAAAGTCGAAATACGACTTAGTTTCGGGGTGGCAGGTGGTTTGGGGCTCCCTGGACATGACGTTCTCCTTAGTTGTTACCTCTCGTTCCATCCTTAGCATAGACTGTCAAGCCGCGAAGCACCTATGAAGTTTTTTACACGATAGCTGTTAGGTATCGCACTGTAAGGCC
>DASVMD010000067.1:0-30280 GCA_036384495.1 Saccharimonadales bacterium (SeqCode) | reverse complement strand
TCCTAAAGGAGTTACCATAGAGTCGTTCTGGGCAGATGAATCAAATATTTGTTCCCCTATGTACTTAGACGCGCCGCATGGCTTTAGCCTAGCACATAAAGGTAGAGCCCAAGCCGTGGTTGCCTTTGGCGCAGTAGGGCAAGACGAACTTATGATATACCAGCTACAGGGCAAGCGAAGCCAGCTGATTGATCCCGACAAACACCCCTTTGACAAGGATTACGTCATACGCACCCTTCCGTCACGCGGACTTGCGCCTTTGGACTGGCAGCGCCTCTTGATAGAAATAACCACCGAATTCGCCGCCAATATGGGCTTTACGTCAATTGGTGTTCAGGCAGGCCACAAAAACTTCTGGGCCCATCATATTGAGCCAAACGAGGATAGGCCTCACCTTAGTCCAGAAGCCGCAGCCAAAGCCTATGATGAACAGGCTGATCGCCTAGGTTTTACGCTTGGCGAAGATGGCAATTGGCATCGGCAAATTGTACGCCCCAAACAGGGGTAGCATGTCAAGAGCTTAGGCTACAGATCAGTCGGCGTGCGCAGCGCTGTTTGCTGCACATCTGTTTGCGAAATATCATAGACGTATTTGTAATCGGGCGAAAAGGCCGGGAGAAAATCTGGGCTGGCGGCGGTTAGCGTTTGCTGGTTCGTGTTGTCGTAGTCGAAGATGTGGAGCTTGCCGGAGCTGACGTAGACCAGGCGGTTGCCGTCCATCCAGGTGGCGTGCTCTGCCGGCTTGTCGAGCGCCTGGGTGGTGGTGTAGTTGTAGCCTTTTTTGTTCTCGATGTCGTAGACGCCGAACTGCTGGCCGCCCTCGGCCACGATGAACTGGGCGCTGTTAGAAAAGCTTAGATACGTTGGGTTGGTCACGTGCAGCACCTGTGACGGGATCAGTGCCTGCTTGGGCCGCGCTCTGAGCTGGCCGATGGGATCTTTGTAAATGTACACCTTGTTTTGACTGGCTGAACCGGCGGTCACGTACAGGCTGCTGCTGTATTTAGTGAGATCGAGTAAGTAGGTAGTGCCGGCGGAGAGACTGCGGATGGGATAAGTGGTGTCGCCGGCGAGCATCTTGATGAGTACCTTGCCGGCCGGCGCGTTAGCATCGGTGGCGTACAACACGGTGTTGCTGCCGTATGACTGGTAGGCCAGCACATGCTCTAGATAGTTCTTGGGGTCGGGCGTGTCGAGCGAGGCGGTTTGCAGGCTGCCGGTGGCCTGGTTATAGAGGTAGTATTTGTCGTATTTTTTGTCGTTGAGCGTCAGCTTAGTTGGCATTGCCGACAGTGTAGTATCGAGGTTAATTGACTGGTCCGGCGAGGTTCGATCGAGCAAAATGTACTCCAGCTTGCCGTCGTACATGTGTTGCAGCAGCACGTGGCGGTTGTCGTCGGCCCACTCGCCTAATTTCCAGCTTTCGCTACTGTTAGCTTTGGTGGCAACGCTGGCGGGCAGGTTAATGGTTTCCGGCTGCTGAACAGGGGCGTTTTTGAGATCATAAACGTCAAACGAGGTGTCCGAACCGGCTTGTCCAACCAGCAACCAGCGGTGGTCGGGGCTTTGCGTGGTTAGACGTGGCTCAGTGTCGTAACTCTGTATCTTTTTGGTTTGCAGCTGCTTGGGGAAGAGGAAGGGGTAATCGAAGTGCTGCACCTGGCCGCCGTCTAGCTCGATGGTGCGCTGCCAGTCGCGGTAGCCGTCGCGGGCCAGCGTAATCTTATAAATGCCTTCCGGCAGCACCAAACGGCTATTAGTCTGGTTTTTATTGAGCTTGCCGTCGACATAAATATTGGCTGGGCTCGGGTGGCTTGAGAAGAACGCCAGGCTATTTTGAATAACGGTGCCACTCTTATTAATGCCGAATCCGTAGGCCTGATACAGAAGTACCAGCGCAGCAATGGCCACGGCAATGGCAATGCAGGCGTAGCCAACCATCATGATAACTTGGTGGCGATATTCTTTTTTGGGGTTCAAATAGTCCATAGGCGCTCATATAATGATACCAGCAAAGCTTGCGGCGGGCATCAAGAGGCGCTAAGATATCTATAAGGAAATCCTGTGGGCAAAAATAACAACATTATTGAAATCAACGGTAAGCGGTATGACGCAGTCAGCGGCAGACAATTACACCATGCTGCGACCGGGCAGCCTGCTCGGCGAAGCATTGATGGCGTTGTCGGGCCAGTTAAGAAGTCAGTGGCGTCCCACACGATTGCGCCAGTAAAAACTCCGGCGGCTAAGCCAGCAACAAAAACCGTGCATCGGCCAGCCAAGCCTCACGCCCGCGCACCACAACCCGCCAAAACCCTGATGCGTAACAGCGTTAGCAAGCCCAAAGACGGCTTTAAAAAGCACGTTAAGGCGCAGGGTCCAGCAGCTTTAGCCAAACAACCGGCTGCAAAATTAGCTCCCAAACCATCGGTGGCTCGCCTGGATGAGCAGCGGCTCAAACACGCTAAACATATCCCTCAAAGTCAGCTTATTAGCCGTTTTGGCGCGCCCGTTAACAGCGGTCCGGCGGTGTTGGCCGCACCTCAGCCTGCCGTGACACCATTACCAGTTATACCCGCCGCTCAGCCGGTGTCGCGCACTGCTCGCGTAGCAGCTCCTAAAAAGCAGCCGCGAACCACCGCCGACATCTTGCAAACTGCTCTGGAGCACGCCAACAGCCACAACCAGCCGGCTGTTCATCCCCACAAACGTCGTGCCAGTCGCGTTAAACAGATCACGGGAGTTAGCATCGCTGCGCTGAGTTTATTATTTATAGTAGGGTTGTTCGGTATTCAGAATGTTAACAGCATTAAGCTAAGAGTGGCCAGCTCCAAAGCCGGTTTTAGCGCCGCGCTGCCAGCCTACCGGCCCGCCGGCTACAGCCTCAGCAAGCTCAACTACGGCAGCGGCGTAGTGACCATACATTTCCACAGCAACAGCGACAATCGCACCTACGATGTCACCGAGCGCACCTCCAACTGGGACAGCGCCGGCTTGCGCGACAGCTTTGTGGCACCGCAAAGCTCAAAATACCAAACCGAGGAGGCTGCCGGCCGCACCATCTACCTCTACGGCGACGGCAACGCCACCTGGGTCAGCAACAACATCTGGTACCAAGTGACTGGCGTTGGTTCGCTCGACAATCAGCAGTTGGTCGACTTAGCTACCAGCTTATAATTCCACTTACCGCTGTTTTCGCCTATAATAGGGCGGTATGAAACCTGTTAGAACTCGATTTGCGCCCAGCCCGACCGGTTTTTTGCATGTCGGTGGGATTCGAACGGCATTGTTCGCGTGGCTGTTGGCGCGTCAAAATGGCGGCAAGTTTATCTTGCGCTTTGAGGATACTGATAAAAAACGGGAAGTTGAAGGCGCTCGCGAACACCTTATAGACAGTTTGCGTCAGCTTGGCCTGGACTACGACGAAGGCCCGGACATCGGTGGCCCGTTTGCGCCCTATACCCAGAGCGAGCGCCTAGAAAGCTATCAAACATGGGCCCAAAAATTGATTGACGCCGGTCGCGCCTATGCCGATCCGTACACTCCGGAAGAAGTGCAAGCCTTCCGCGAAGCAGCTCAAAAGGCCAAGCAGCCGTTCTTGTATCGCAATCACCGCCCAGAGAATCCGCCAGCGTGGGATGGCTCGCAGCCGCTTCGCTTTAAGTCCGACCCCAAGCCGTACGACCGCCACGACGCCGTGATGGGCGATTTGCACACTGGCCCAGAGGTGGTGGATGACTTTATATTGATCAAATCCGACGGCTACCCGACCTACAACTTCGCTCACGTCGTCGACGACGCCGAAATGGAAATCACCCATATTTTGCGCGGGCAGGAGTTCTTGTCGAGCATTCCGAATTATCTCAATCTGTACGAAGCCCTGGAACTGGAGCCGCCGGTGATGGCCACCATGCCGCACGTCATGGGTCCGGACGGCAACAAAAAGCTATCCAAGCGCGACGGCGCCAAAGATGTGCTGGACTATATCCGGGAGGGTTACTTGCCGGACGCGTTGGTTAATTTTATTGCGTCTCTGGGCTGGAACGATGGTACCGAGCAGGAAATTTTTAGCCGCGACGAACTCATCAAGAAGTTTAGCCTGGAACATGTCCAAAAGAGCGGCGCCCGTTTCGACGAACGCCGTCTAGAGTGGATGAACGGCTCCTATATTCGCGACCTCCCGCTCGATGACCTCTACGCCCGCGTCAAAGATTTTTGGCCGCCCGAAGCCACCGGCACCTCCGACGACTATAAAAAACAAGTCCTCGCTCTGGTCCAGGAACGGCTCAAATACTTCGCCGAACTTCCCGAGTTAACCCGCTTTTTCTTTGTTGATCTACCGAATAATCCTGAACTGATCAGCGGCCACAAGCAACTCAAAAAATTCAGCCCCGAAGAGCTCCGTGATCTGTTAGAGCAAGCCAAAGCAACGCTCCAAGAAAGCGACTTTAGCCTCCAAGACCTCACGACCCGCCTGAATAATCTCCTCGAGAAAACCGGCCAAAAGCCCGCAGTATTATTCAGCCTGATCCGCATCGCCACCACCCAGGCCCCGGCCAGCCCCGGCCTGGCCGACAGCCTAGCCGTCCTCGGCAAAGACCGCAGCCTGGCGCGCATCGATACACAGCTAGCAAGCTTATAAACACTCTTGCACACACGCCAACTATTCGGTATAAATATACATATGTTGGAAATTAACAGAGAGTTGGCCCAGCCGCTTATGCAAGTTGAGCGCGCTGGCAATCACGTAGAGCAGGAAATCAGAAAAGCTATTTTATCACAAGGTATCTCTTCTGTTATAGGGTGGACTATTCTAGATTTTCTTAACCAGCAAGAAGCAAAAAAAGCGTCACTAAGGGAAATAAGGGAATCAATTAGAACATCAAAAGCAAATTTAACAGAAGTGCTGCAAACACTTGCAAGGGTAGACTACGTATACATTGCAAAAAGTCCGCTTGATGGTCGAGAGCGAATTGTAAGCATGACCGTTCCAGGCAAAGAAACCTTTGACGCTTCGGTTCCGACGTTCAATGATGCCATTGCCACACTTTTAAAGCCTCTGGAAAGTAGTGAGTTAGCACAGCTCGGAGCCCTAACAGCAAAAATACTCAACATACAGCCAGATAATCAAGGAGTATCAATGAACGGTCATTTGGCTTAGCCGAAGCACAAGCATGTTACAATAGTGGCATGAAAGACGACGTTATGCCGTCGAAGCGGCCAAAAAAAGCCGCCGACACAGACACAGAAATTTTTAAAACGCCCGACGAAGTTGCGGCCGATCAAACGCTGACGCCGGATGTCGGTTCGATTGACATGGAACTGCCCGACGACGCGGCCAAAAAAACCTGGAAGACCAAGCTCAAAGAGCACTGGCCGCCTACACGCAAGGAGTGGATTATTATTGGCGTGGTGGCCGTATTGCTGATTGGCGGCGTTGTGCTTGCCCTGACACATCACTCTAAGCCAGCTAAAAAAGTAGTCGCCAAGCCCAAAGCACCCGCTATCGTTAAGTCGTTGACCGTTCCGTCTACTTTAACCGGTTTGCAGGTCATGCCAGAGGTCAACAAGCGCGTCGTAACAGGGGTGATGATCGAAAACAGCGTCGATGCCCGCCCACAATCGGGCCTCAGCCAAGCCGGCGTGGTATTTGAAGCGATTGCCGAAGGCGGCATCACCCGATTCTTAGCACTGTTCCAGGATACCGCGCCAGATAATGTCGGACCAATCCGCAGCGCGCGGCCCTACTACGTGCAGTGGGCCATGGGCTTTGACGCCGGCTACGCGCACGTTGGCGGCAGCCCCGAAGCGCTCAGCGACATTAAGGCCTGGAATGTCCGCGACCTCGATCAATTCGCCAACGGCGGATCTTACCACCGTATTAGCACTCGAGAAGCACCGCACAATGTCTACACCAGCATCGCCACCCTTAACCAGCTAGAGGCTAGCAAGGGCTACACCAGCAGTACCTACACCGGCTTCGCGCGCAAAACCAAAGACACGCCGGGCTCGACGGCGACCGCTAAATCTATAGATATCGCCATTTCCAGCGCCCTGTATAACGTACATTACGACTACCAGGCCGCTACTAACAGCTACAACCGCTCCGAGGGCGGCACCGGCCACAGCGACGCCAACGACAACAAACCGATCAGCCCCAAAGTAGTCATCGCGCTGGAGATGTCGTACGGCCTGGAAGCCGACGATCACCACTCGCAGTATGGCACTATCGGCAGCGGCAAAGCCCGAATCTTCCAAGATGGAACCGTCGTTGACGGCACCTGGACCAAATCGAGTTCAGCCAGCCAATTTACCTTTACCGATGCCAGCGGCAAAGCCATTAAATTGAACCCTGGCCAAACCTGGATCACCGCCGTAGCCAACATGTCGAGCGTAACATCGGCGCCGTAGGAAGCAGCCGGTGGATCATTTACAGCAGCTGCGAGCCACCATCCGTCAGTATCTGTTTGGGCTGCTGGCACTGGAGAACGTCGCCTCGGTAACGATTGGCTGGGCGCTCAGCGAATACACTCATTTGCATCCGCTGTTGATTGCGCTGCTCAGTTTAGCCTCCAGCCTCGCGTTCAGCCTGATAATTGTTTTGAGTATTACCGGCATGATCGTGCAGCCCATCCGTGCACTCTGGCAAACGATTTTACACCTCAGCCCCATCGACCAGGGCATCGCCGCACCCCAGTTAGACAAGCTGCGAATCGGCCGTGAACTCGTGGCCAGCCTGTCGGCGCAGCTGTACCAGCTGGCCAATGTGGCCGAGCATGCCAAGGCCGATGACCAGCAAAAATCCCACGATCTCAGTCACAATTTTATCGCCCAAAACCTGCCGCTCCCGATGTTTGTGCTCGATCCCGCCGAGACTATCATGTTCGCCAATGATGCTGCGGCTAAATATGTGGGCATCGCCGTGGCCGATATGGTCGGCAAAAACGTGTACATGGTACTCGATATGTCCTTCCCGAGCGAAGACACGTTCGATACCTGGCTCAAGGGCGCCAAGCAAAAGTCGGCCACCGCCAGCTCCAGCTGGGAGCGCGTGCGTTTGAACGTCCGCGACAACCATCCCAGCCTGATGTTCGATCTGGCAGCTTACTACAACCGCGGCAACTCCGATCATATGGAAACCATTTTGACGCTGTTCGACCACACCAAGCAGTACAGCCAAGATGATCAGGCGGTCAGTTTTATTGCCTTGAGCGTCCACGAGCTACGCACGCCACTCACACTGTTGCGCGGGTACATCGAGGTCTTCGAAGAAGAGCTGGAAGGCAAAATCGACCCCGAACTGCAAGGCTTTATGGAAAAAATGCGCTCCCAAGCTGAGCAGCTGATGGCCTTCGTGAATAACATCTTAAATGTTGCCCGTGTAGATGATGATCAACTACAACTCCGTTTACAGGAAGAACAGTGGTCGGAGGTGCTCAAAAGCGCTATTCAGGCGCTCAGTTTGCGTGCCAAAGTCCGCGGCATTCGTTTGGAGTGCCGTTTGGCCACCGATTTGCCCTCGGTCGGCGTGGATCGCCTCAGTATTTACGAAGTTATTAACAACCTGGTCGACAACGCCATCAAGTACAGCGGCACCAGTAAGGTGATTAAAATTGACACGCATCTGAACAAAGAGGGGATGATCGAGACCACCGTGCAAGACTTCGGCCTCGGCATTCCGACCGCTGTTATGCCTAATCTGTTCACCAAGTTTTACCGAGACCACCGCAATCGGGCCCAGATTGGCGGCACCGGCCTGGGGCTATACCTGAGCAAGGCCATCGTAACCGCCCACGGCGGCCAGCTCTGGGTGCAGAGCAAAGAGGGCCAGGGCAGCACCTTTGGGTTCACGCTGGTGCCATACGCCCAGCTCGCCGAGGAGCAAAAACACACCGGCGACACCGAAATTACCCGCGGCGCCCACGGCTGGATCAAGAACCACTCGCTGTACCGTCGCTAGTTGCGCTTTTACCTTGCAACATGTCGTTTCGCGGGGGTAATAAAGTGCATGTATAACATACATGCGATAGACATGATCTATACATGCACTTTATTACCCCTCCAAAAGCTTGCATAAAACCCCCGAGTGATCTGATACACTAGAACTATGCCCGACCAACCCGCCCGCACCGTACTCTGTATCGAAGACGAGCACTTTATCAGCGAGCTTTACGCCCGCGCCCTCAATAAAAGCGGCTATCAGGTCACCGTTGTTAGCGATGGCGAACAAGGCCTCGCCGAGGCCCAAACCGACAAGTACGATATTATCCTACTAGATCTGATGCTCCCCAACCTAACAGGGATAGAAATTCTGCGCGCCCTCCGTGATCCGGCCCGCGTGCCGCCACTTCGCTCCAAAATTATCATCACCACCAATCTCGAACAACGCGACGACGTCCGCGCCGACATCGAAAAACAGGCCGACGGCTACCTGGTAAAAGCCGAGATGACTCCGCGCGAGCTGGTCAATTTCCTAGATAACATCAAGTAACATAACCACTATTGACACCGGGGTGTATAATTAATGGTAGCCATGTGAGGACTTTGAGGCCCCAAAAATCCGCGATTTACTTCACAGACTAATAATCTGGAAAGCATGCCCACTGAATCAAGGCCCCTGCGCTCCATCATAGTTCTAACAATTAGTTTCCGGCACAACAGGCAAGCTCAGAACGGTAGCGAACCCTGGCTGGCAGCTCCAAGCTCCAAACCCGTTTACTGGCAGCATCAATCTGTTCAGTCCTCTTTTTATTATCTAGAATCTTCACTCTAACAGGGGTGAGATAGGAGCAAGAACTATGACAATCTCTACTTTTGACAACCCAGAAATCCAAATCACCGCCGTTGCGTTTCGCACTAATCCCGGCGATCAGCGCTTCGAGAGCTTTCCGCGCCGCATGGTTTGCGACGGCCGTGAGGTTAATTTTATGGAGCAGGGAATGCGCTACCTCGTGCATCGCGGTCAGCAACTCATAAAGCTATTTGATGTTAGCGACGGCCAAACACAATATCGCCTGCGCCAAGACAGCGACAACCATTGGAGCCTCGTCAATATGAAAGCGTTAGTAGCCTAAATGACACATAAAAATCAGGAGAATTTAACATGGACAATTTACAAACTATGGCCAACAGCAACGAAGACGGCGTTTCGATCCACACCGGCTTTCCCAACCCGGCGCTCGACCACAGCGGCCAAGGGCCGCGGCTAGCCCTCGACATCAACCAGCTACTGGTTCGCCATCCTTCTAGCACCTATCTGTTCCGAATCGCTGGGCACCGCTGGAGCGACCAGGGCGTATACGATGGTGACGTGGCAGTTATTGACCGCAGTAGACGACATAACGCCCGTGATCTGGTCGTAACCTGGCAAGACGATAGTTTTCAGCTAATGCGCGAGCCTCAACTTACACCTGGCGAGCCCATCTGGGGCGTGGTAACCGCTATCATTCACCAGTACAGATAGTATGGATCAGACACTTGCCCTTATTGACTGCAATAACTTCTTCGTCAGCTGCGAACGGCTGTTCCGGCCAGACCTAGAAGGCAAGCCCGTTGTTGTACTCTCTAGCAACGACGGCTGCGCCATTTCGCGCTCCAACGAAGCCAAAAAGCTTGGCGTTCCTATGGGCGCGCCGGTGTTTAAGTACCGTCAGCTCTTTAAAGAACAGGGCGTCACGGTGTTTAGCGCCAATTTTGAGCTGTACGGCGATATCAGCCACCGACTCACGCGATTATTAACCAGTATTACGCCGCGTACCGAAATATATTCGGTGGACGAATCCTTTATTGACCTCAGCGAACTGAACATCACCGATTACGGCCAGTGGAGCAGGGATTTGCGCCAAAAAATTCTCACCGAAGTTGGTATACCGGTGTCAATCGGCCTGGCACCGAGCAAAACCATGGCCAAAATCGCTAATCACCGCGCCAAGCAAGATGATTGCCCTAGCGGCGTGCTTGACCTGGCCCATATGGCAGCCACCGAGCGCCAAACGCATCTTATCAAAACACCAGTCAACGAGATCTGGGGCGTGGGCTGGCGGTTGGCGCCGCGGCTGCGCGCCGAAGGTATCTTTACGGCAGCCGATTTGGCGGCCATGAACCCGCGTTTGGCTCAGCAGCTCCTGGGCATCCACGGTCGGCAAATGGTAGCCGAATTAAATGGCACACGCTGCTACCAGCTGGAGCCGTTCGGGAGAGTTCGCCAGAGCGTCATGCACGGCCGCATGTTCGGCAGCGACACCAGCGATCCGGCAGTGGTGGAGGCGGCAATCAGCAGCCTAACCGCCCGAGCCGCGCTCCGCCTCCGCAAAGACGGCTTGCTAGCTCGCAGCGCCGTAGTATCGCTCAGCACCAACCGCCACAAACCCGGCTACGAACGACTCAGCCGCTACGTCGGTTTCCGCACGCCCACGGCCGACGGCGGCCATATTACAGCTGAGCTGCTCAAAGCGCTCAAGCCCGCCATGGGCGCCAAAACACAGTATCACCGCGCCAACGTGCTGCTATACGATCTCGTCAGCCAGCACTCCTTGCAGGCCGATCTGTTCGGTGAAGTCAACCTTGTGGCGCACCAAAACGCCGCCTCGCGTTTGCAGGCGTTTGATACTATTAATAACCGCTACGGCAGCGGCGCCATCCGCTACGCCGCCGAAGACCTCTCCGCAGCCTGGACCCCCAAACACGACTTCCGCAGCCCACGCTACACCAGCCACTGGCAAGATTTACCAACACTCAGGTAGAATATGAGTAATGAAAATTCACATTATCACCGTCGGCACGCCCAAACTCCAATACGCCAAAGATGGCTGGCAGGAGTATTGGCAACGGCTCAAGCATTACCATCAGATACGGGTCACGCATATATCAGATAAGCATAACGATGCCGAACACATCTTAGAAGCTGCCGGGCAAAGCTATAAAGTCGGTCTGGTTATAGATGGCGTGCAATTTAGCAGCCCGGAGCTTGCCAAGTTCCTCGACAAGCACGCGCAGGGCGGTAGGGAAGTCACTTTTATTATCGGTGGACCAGAGGGGCTGCCCGAAGAAGTTATTGAAAAGGTTAATTTTGAGTGGAGCCTCAGCCACCTGACATTTCCGCATGATTTGGCTATGGTCGTGCTGCTTGAAACCTTGTACCGCGCCAGCACGATTAGCGCCGGGCAGCCGTATCACAAGTAGTTATACACAGCTTTTCATCTGTTAGCATAAGCAAGTAATAATTCGTACAGTTCGCGCAAAAAGCCAGTCCTACAATGTGGCTTGTCAGAGCATGTGCGCTTTGGTGAGGTGGGGAGAAGCAGGCTACGAGACCGGCTTTGCGGTATGCGTCAGGATCGCAGCCCTTGGCTTAGTCCCACTCACCTGAGCGCATCTTCGGACAACTCAGCAAATTCAGAAGAGGAGGGGTATATGGAGCGAAAAACCGCTTGGCAACGCGCCGCGTACGCTTTTATTACAGCTATTATGGCCTGTTTCGGCTGCACCGGTCTTGCTGCCGCCGATAGTATCACCGGCCCAACCGGTCCAGGGTCATATAACAGCGCCACAACTACCCAAACAAACACCTGTCGTATCACGAATAATAACAATGTGTCACTCAGTAACTCTAACTCCCAAACGGCCACGAGCGGCAATGCCAATTCCAGCGATAACACCTCAGCCGCCTGGAGCGGCTGGGAAGCCTTAGACCCGTCAGCTGCGCAGGCCAACGGCGACAGTTTTAATGCCTGGTGGAGCAGCGTTAACGACTGGCTCACGGCTCACAGCACGGCACAGTGGGGCGGCACCAGTCAAAATACCTCTTGGCTGCCTAGTGGCAACGATTGGGCAAGCTGGAATCCCGTAACCTGGCAGGCTAACAACCAAAGCTTCACCAATTGGTCATCACAACTCAGCAGCTGGATGAACAGCAACGCCGCCAGCTGGATGATGAGCTGGCCCGCCGATGCATCAGGTTCAGGCGGACTTGGCGGCACTAGCAGTGGCGACGCCACCAATTTCAATACAACGAACTTCTCAATTCATATCAGCAACAGCGGCGGCATAGCCGCCGCGGCACCGCTGACCGATGGATGCGGCCGTGCCGTAGGTGGGTCTAGCGGTGGCATTACCGGACCAACCGGCCCTGGTTCAGTTAACACTGTTCCTACTGCCCGCAACAACTCTGTTGTAGCTAGCAATAACACCGCTGTGCGCGTGGGTAATGGCAACTCACAAGGGGCATACAGTGGCTCAGTGAGCGGCTCGGGCAATACATCTGGCGCAGGTTCAGGTTCGGGCGCAGCCAGCAATGGTAACGCCAGCGGTGGCAGCGTAGGTGTTAGCAATCCGCTAGCGGGTGGCTCTGGAGGCGGAAGCCCAGGCAGCCCAAGTGGCGCCAATGTTACCGGACCAACCGGCCCTGGCTCCACCAACACCGCATCCTCCAGTTCTAGCAGTTACACCAGCGTGACCAATAACAATAATGTTTCAGTCGTTAATAGTAGCTGGCAATCAGCCAGTAGCGGATCGAGCAATAGCTCAGGCAACACCTCAACTGGCGGCGGCGATTCCGGCGCAGCCAGCAACGGTAACGCTACCGGGGGAGATGTGTCGCTTAGTAATTAAGGCTAAGGCTATCGGTACTGGGCAGGGCGGACACCCGGCAAGATGCCAAAGGTAACTGTGCTCCTGAACACAGCTTTGACGGTAACATCCCCGAGCTGTCCCAATCCGCTCCGACTGCGGGAAGCAACGGGTTCGACGAGGATTACGTCTGCTAGGCAATTAAATATTGTATTTTTGCACTTCTATGGTAGAATACTAGCAAAATAAGGAGTTACTATGATCGTAGAGCAAGGGAAAATTACTCTAGGTATGGGCACAGAAGGCTGGGACCCACGTCCCGAAGAACAGGACGCCATCGAAGTGGCAACTGACGGCTCATTAAGGACCACACTGGAAGCAGTTACAACCGCTGGTCGGCAAGCTTGTGGAGACGCAAATTGCTGCCTAGATATTGTTGCAACCGAAGAAGTAAAAGAAACAACTTCCGATGATATGTACAGCGACGATTCCACGAGGCTCGTAATCATAACTCCTAATTGTTCTCGAAATGCCGATGGCCGAAGATCGCACTGCACATCCATTGGCAACACCGCCCTCGAAGCCGTGAGTGAAGTCTTTACCAAAGCACTCGAGCTCCACGAAGATGTTGAAGCTGAGGCGGCTACGGTACATGAATCAGCAGCAGCACGAGCACAAACAATAATACAAGATGCTGAGCAGCGTGCAAAGGAAGTTACCGCAGCAGCACGAGTAGTGGCACAAGAAATACGTAAGGGTGCCTATGCGCCTGTAGTAGATGGTCTGGGTGATTTGCAAGCAAGCATCGACGCCAAACTAAGCAGTTTAAATTGTCGTCTTGGCTGAACTACACACATCCAGCTGTTCTATTGTTCTTCAAAAAAATTTCTAGATGCTGAATGGGTACAGCGTCACAGGGATGACGCAGAGGGGGATGTGTCGCTTAGTAATTAATTAGAGCAGTTGTAGTCGTGGTCAAGGCCACCATTTGGCTCAATATACGATGCTTACATAGACCGGACGTCAACCGCGAGATCTGGAACGTAGTTTCCCATCACTGTCACCGTTTCGGCACGACCAGCCTCGTCGGCGTTTTCAGTTTCAGTGTCGATTCTCCGGGCCAGCTCTTCATCGGATGTCTCGAAGCCAGCCCACAGGATATCAAGATGCTTAATAACGCGGCCCGTGCCTAGTTTTACGACTGGAGCGACCAAAATAACCCCGCCCATGCGGATAAACTTGCCAGTCAACTCGTCGTAGCGCGCTGCATACTCAGTAAAAGCGTCAACACTCGGCTCTCGCACGATTTCGCGCGCTCTGGGGGCAATAACATTTGTCATTAACGCTTAAAATATCACTTTTATGATATTTGGTCAATACTGTTCTCTGGGGGATATAATTTTCGTTAGCGCGCTCATTCACTCTTGCGAGAAAAGAGGGTACACGTCAATCACTGGCTCTTCGTAGGGATGTACCGCTAGAACAGCTTTTCTAACATTTTCGAGCGTTGAATCATCGCAATTTACCTCTATTCGATCTTCGACAACTTCTTCCATCTCTCCGACAGAGCCAATAGCCGGATTCGCTCCCACTTCGGGCTTGAACCTGCCAGTGCCCTTAACCGTGAAGCTGCAGTAAGAATAGTCTCCGACTTTGCCGCCGCCAGCGTCGCCGATTGCCTCGCGCAATCTATCACCGTCAGACTCTGGAACGGTCACAACTAATTTGTATTGTTTCATAGACATATGGTATCAAAAAAGTCCCAAACGGGACTTTTAATCTACGGGGAATGGTGACCTCACGGTGCCAAAACTGGAACACCGTAGAGACGTCCTTAATTGAGCTTAGTCAAAAAATGGATGACTTAGACCTACTATTAAAAAGCAGAAAGCCGCACTAGCCAAGCCCGTCACTGTAATTTTTGTTATTATTAAGTTAGTATGTCAAAAAGAAGCATCAAAGCTTTTAATCCCGAGCGACTTGCTTTGATCGATACGCAGATGCTCAAGGCTTATTATTCTCACAAATTCTTTAAACTATTCCTCTTACTGACACGCTTATTTAGAGAACAGGTCGGCACTAGTTATGTAGTTAATATACGATTGGGCTACTATTCTACACGTGCCGCAGTTGCTTTCCGGCGCACTGGCGATTTAGAGCAAACCGAGGCCTTTCTAGCTAAATTTTACAGATTGGTTGATAAACATGCCGTCGAAGAAATTGACGCAGAAAAAGTTGCCAAAGCAGAGCTTCATTACTGGCTAGTACATCGTTATCCAAAAAGATATAAAGAGCCACTTACACAAGCCGTCAGCAAAGCCAAGGCCACACTCTTTAATGTTTCGCCGCAACGTTTAGAGGAGTTCAGTGAGCAATATGTTGCAGCCACTAATATTAGGGATGAAGCTACGCATGTTAATCGTGTCGAGCCAGACTGGCAAGCTATGCGTAAGCATTTTGAAAAAGCCTATATATCGTTGTCTAGATCAATCAATAGCTAGACGAGACTTTTAATTGCGGTGCTTATCAACTTTGGGCTTGAAGCCATGGCCTCGGGCTTATACATCTTGAGTTTAGCGGGTGCGCTGTAGCCCCATTCGACAGCAATGCATTTGAGGCCTACTTGCTTAGTAGCTTCGATATCCCGGACTTCGTCGCCGATGTAGACGCATTGCTCCTTGCTTAAATGTTCTTTTTTAAAGAAAGAGTTTAATCTTTTTGCTTTGCCAAAAAGTGTGGCCCCTGAATAAATCCGCATTACATACTCATCCAAATCATACTTTTTGAGGACATCTCTAATGGCTTCCACGCTATTAGAACTGAGTATAAATATCTTATAACCATCAGAATGCAATTGCTTGATTGTTTCTGGCATACCATCAAAAATTTCTACTTTGTGTATTCTGGCTGCTATGCTTTTTTGCCTTTTGCAGCAATGCGAGGCACCTGCCACTTTTTGATGCCTAGCATTTTCATCATTCCTAGTGGCGTGGAATGGCGCATTTCTTTGATTTCGGCGTCAGTAAAAGGCTCTCTGCCAAGAATTTCTTCCAGAGTTTCAGCAAAAATTGCGCCACTATCTGCTATCACGCCATCAAAATCAAAAATAACGGTGTCGATCATGGCTAAAGTATACACGCTTGATTGATATTAAATAGAAAAACGAACTCAGTCTTTATCCCACCTGAAATGCCCACGAAAAAAGCCCACCATTTTTGGAGAGCTATTTTCGTGGTGAACTACCTGAAATCGAAATGGAACGAAATCTGTAGCGAGTTACTTGAGGTATATGGGTATATGAGAGCAGTAACAGTGCTGGATAACATTCCCTCACAGAGTAGACCAGTATCAGTATAGGGAGCTAGAGGCTTCCGCGCTCTATGACTTCCTCATAAAAGGTAGCGGACTGTTCATTGGTAACAGTAATCATGTGGTCAGCTACTTTAGCTGGATCAAGGAACTCACTGAATGAACCAGGCTGATTGCCTTCCCAGAATGGTGTTTGCATACCGCCTGGCATAAACAAAGTTACCCTGACATTTGATTGTAGTCTTTCCGCTTCTAAGCCTAGACTTCGTGTAAAACCCACTTGTGCGTGTTTCGTACCAGCATAAACTGCTTCATCGGTACGTGCTTTGTACCCAGTAGTTGAGCTGACTACAACAAAGTGGCTAACCTCTTGAAGTGCTAGCATACTCCTAAATGCTTCCTGTGCTGCGGGTAATACGTTACCAAAATTGACTGCTGCCATATTCTCAGGTGCTTCTTGTTCCGCGAAGTCACCATTGTAGCCGTAGCCTGAGACCCAATAAAAATTTATGGCAGTAGCTCCGAGCTCCTTGACTTTATTTCCTAGCTCTTTAGCTTCTTCTGCTTTCGCGAGGTCTACTCTTAGCCCTTCACCGTGCACAGCTTCATCATAGGATCGGCCCACGACAAAAGTCTCTTCGCCTGATGCTTGAAGTTTCTTTGCAATTTCCTGACCTAAACCGTGCGTACCACCAATAATGATATTCTTCATAAATTTAGTATATCAGTGTATGCCTCTCGGTATCTGGATAACATTCACTTTCGGAGTAGAACTATATAGGCATGGTATAGATTACAATAAGGGCATGGCTAAAGTCATGGTCAAATCAGATGTATTCAACTTTTATCTCAAGTCCTATGGCGTTGATGCAAAATACCTAGCAAACAAATCAGCTATTCCCTTAGAGAAAGTGGAGAGCTGGACTAAGGCTGACAGCGAGATACCTCTAGGTCAGCTCAGGACACTTGCAGACATCTACAAGAAACATTGGGGCATATTCGTATTGGACGAGCCTAAGCATAGCTTCAAAAAACCAAGAGACTTTAGGGCACGTTCGAGTAGGCATCGTCTAACTCTCGCAAGCAATCTCGCATTCGAGGAAGCTAATAGGCTTATTGAGTACGCTAAAGAGTTCTCAATAGGCAATGTTGATCCGTCGATAGCTGACTTGAAATCGAGCAGCGTTTCCATAGTTACAATTGCAACTAAGGTGAGAATGTTACTGGGCGTCACAACGGAATTACAGTCTACTTGGCGACATGATGTCGATGCGTGGAAGTATTACTATAAAAAGATTGAGGAACTGGGCTTCCTTATTTCAGTCCAAGAATTAGACGAGGGAGTAGATGGCTTCATTGTCATTAAAGACGAAGCAACAGTGATTGTTATTAGTAAAGGCGTCAAAAGCGTATATCGAAAAACTTTCACGCTATTACACGAACTAGCGCATTATATCCAACGCCAGTCAGCGGCGTGCAATACATACGAATTGGTGCACGATGTAGAAGCAGAAAAATCAGCCAATACATTTGCCAGCAACGTACTCGTGCCTGAAACAATGTTTAACTCACAAGCAAATGTCCGAATGATTGCTAGCGGCGAGCCAGCAACCGAAGAAGATTACGCAGCCATATCAAAGCAATTCTGTATCAGTATGAGCCAAGCAGCCCGTAGGCTTTACGACAATAATCTCATAACTCGCCAAACACTTGAGAATCAGTTAGCAAAAGCACGACAAATTTATATTGAGAAAGAGGCTGCGAAGAAAAAGAAGAATCAAGATGCAGGTGGTTTTGATCCTAAAGGCCATGAACGTAGTGCTATTAACCGTGTAAGCGTACCTCTCGCGGCATCTGTACTGTCTAGCTATTCTGCAAACAATATCACTCCGCGTGATTTTGCGAGCATTATGGGCGTTAAAGTTAATCTGGTGGGCAGAATTGTGACAATGTTGAATGAGCGTTCATGACACGCCCGCCCAAGTTTCGTTATTAGACGGCTCATCGGCTAAGTATTGTGCGGATGCTAATTTTTTCTACGAGTTTTGGTTACCCGACCGTAAATTCCGTAAAGACATCTATGACAAATTATGGAAGCATATGGTTTTACAAATTTCTGGCCGCGTCATAACCAGCACCGAGGAAGTGTACCGCGAACTTAAAGAAAGTAATGACCCTAAATTCCAAAAGTGGCTAGAAGCACATAAGGGTTATCTATATGTCGAAGACGACATTACAGTTATTAAGCTGGCTACAGAAATACTTAATAAGCACCCCGAAATACTCTTCCAAAAGGGAAAGAAGAATGGTGCAGACGCTTTCCTCGTCGCAACGGCGAAGGTTTATGGGTTAGCAGTTATAAGCGAAGAAATCCGTGAGCCAGAAGCTAACCTGCGAAACGGTGCTTGCGTAAAAATTCCTAATTTATGCGACGAGCAGAATGTAAAATGTTACTCCATTCTCGACTACTGCGCTAAAGAAGGAATTAAACTAGGTCCGACTTAATTGTTCTAACTTCTTCGATTTTGTTATTCAAGTCGTCGAGAGATTTGATGATGTATAACGATTCAATCTGTTTCACTGCATCTTCTGGCAGGTCGCGTGTCCCGTGCTTTAAGCCATACGTAACCTTGAGCGGAGCGTATTTAATCCGAGCGAGTTCAATAATCGGCTCTACTAGCCAAAACTGGTAATTATGCAACGCTTCCAAGAATTGTCGGCGGATAATTTCTTTGGTAACTGACTGCTCGCCAAACTCTATTTTCTCGATTAAGAACTGCTTTCGCTCTTGAAGCATTTCATCGTAGCTGACTTTATCGAATGGCTTAAAGTTAGTCGTGCCGTCTTTGTCGAGTAACACCTTAATTTTCCGTAAGCTATCGAAAAGCCCGATTTGGTTAGAGTGAGAATGTAGAGTGACTTCAATAAAATGGTAAGGGCTCATTCCTGCGAGGTGATACACGCAGTGGCTATAAGGAGGTGTCACACCCTCGGTAAATTTAATGTCCAGCTCACCTTTAGCACCAAGAAACTTCTCAATAGAGTCAAATACTTCTTTGTCTTTGCCGTCGTCTATATCGAGCCACAAGTCGATGTCAGATAGTTCGTCAGCTTGACCCTCAGCAACAGAGCCAGCGATCCACATAGCGTGGACAGCCTCATCGTGCTCCATAACCTTCTTTAGTTCTTCGGCAATACTTTGATCCATAACAATAGTCTAAATATGTAGCTCCGAATTAAATACTTTTATAAACTCAGCAACCTGTGGGAATAAGTCTTCTTTCTCAGCCTCTTCTTTATTAAAGAAACGTAGCTCGACACACTCATCAGAAGGCGTAAAATCCAAGTCCTTGAGTTTTACTTCGTAAATTACGTTAGCTACAAAACCCTCACGACCAACTTTAGGTGCAGTGACGAAATACTTTGGCGTAGGAGACACCTCAATGACTTCCAGCCCAGTTTCTTCCTTAAGCTCTCGTCTTAGGCACGTAACAGGGTCTTCGCCATGATCCAGACCACCGCCAAGCAACTCCCACTTGCCGTTATCCTCTTTTGCCAGCAAGAATCTACCTGTCTCGTCTACGGCAATCGCCTTAATGCTTACACGATAGTGATTTTGGTCATTCATTTCTACATCATAACAGGGATAAATTGGAATAGCCATCGAGTTGTAGCTTGAGTCTTTGCTGACACCGATTCTCTTAGAAACTCAGCAAAAGCATGGGAGTTTTCTAGTAAACCGTCAGAAAACTAAAAACCACCTTGTTCTGATTGTATTTAGCGGTAGCCATTTTCTCGGCGAATACCTCGTTTCGTAAGTGCCGATAATATGTGTCTCTGCTGATCCCAGCATAACGACATGCGTCTGTGATATTTGAGTTATGTTGTATTGCGTCAGCCAGCTTGACGATGATTTTGAAGTTGACTTTTGGTGGTCTACCAATAGCCTTTGGTGTAGCCATATATACTCCTTTTTTATTTGCTTTGTGTCTGTACTTATTATCTCAAATGAGGGTTTCTTCGACTCCTGTCGTGGAACGTGTCCTAGACGCTCTCCGTGCGTTCCAGAGGGTATTCCCGTTCATCTTTTGTCTTATACGAAACGCTAGTAACCACTCCCAAATTTTTTTCCCAAATATCGTTGCAGGGAGTATACGTTACAATTTACTTGCCAAATGTTAAACATAAGCGTATAATTAGTAATAGAACTCAAGCTGTCAGGTACTGGACAGATGATTACTCAGGCTAAGCCGCACGAAGGCGTTATAAAAGCCTAAAGTAGACGAGAGTACCAATCACAAATACCCCCGCTTGTTCTAGGGGTTCAATGATTGGACTTTTTATGTCTATTCCCATACTTACGGATAAGCAACTCGTTATATCCGTCAAAGAAGCTCGTAAGCTCTTAGGACAAAAATCAAATAACCTAACCAACAAAGAGTTAGAATCACTCATCCAAGATACAGAAACAGTGGTGAGAATATCTGTGCGTAAATTTATTGGTTCGAAAAATAACGAAAATGATGCTACTATCCCTGTTAGTAAGGCGACCACAACATGAAAGAATCAGTCATATATCTCCGCGTATCGACCTCCAAACAGACAGAGGGGGCGAGTCTTGATACACAACAAATGTTGTGCCAGGACTGGAACACTCGTAACAAGGTGATGGTTGCTAGGACATTTCATGACGATGGTGTTTCGGCCAAGACACTCGACCGTCCTGCTATGAAGGAAATGCTTAGTTACCTAGAGGCGAACAAGGGCAAAATTAGTTATCTCGTTACATATCAAACAGACCGCTTAACAAGAAACGCCACTGACTTCTTTGCCCTACGTGCCAAATTGTCCCAGATGGGAATTGAGTATAAGAACATCAACTCAAGCCTAGAGGACAGCGTAAACGAGGAGCTTATACAGAATATAGAGGCTGTGCTTGCTCAGCACGACAATAAGGTAAAGTCTGTGCGCGTCAAAGACAACATGAAAGTCCATGCGAAAGAAGGCTATCGCATGAGCAAAGCACCGTACGGGCTAAGGAATATAAGGACAGTTCTCAAGAAGTCCACACTTGCTCCTGTCGAGGGCGTTGCCGATAAAATAGCCACCGTGCTCGAAGCATATTCCACAGGAGCATATACAGTGGCTGGCTTGCTCAAGCTGTGTGATGAGATTGGCTTAAAAACAGCCCACGATAAGCCGATGAAAATCCAGATAATAAGCAAAATGTTGCGTAAGCCAATTTATGCTGGACTTGAGCAAAACATGCATACAGACGGACAGCTTGTTCCGTCTAAGTTCGAAGGGATTATTACTCCTGCGGTCTACTATCGCAACCAAGAACTCCTGAGGGCTAATAAGAATACTGCTGCGAAGTACAAACAGAACAATCCTGCATTTCCTCTGAGGCGTTTCATACTGTGCACGGGATGTAATAAGGCTCTTACGGGCAGCAGCCCACGTAGCGGCTCAGGAAAGTATTCTCCGCGCTACCATTGCTCACGCTGCCGCTTGCCCTCAATAAAGGCAGACGAAATGCACGAACAGTTCTTACACCTCCTGGCGTCATTAAGCCCTGACCCTGACATGGAAAAGTTCTTGAAAGAGATAATTGTACGTGTATGGCGTGTCGAAACACAGACTCTAACTACAAAGCAAAAGAAGCTGCACAAAACCTTGGAGGAGCTGAGCGCAAGTAGGAGTAAAGCAGTTGAAATGCTTGTTGCTGGTGAAATAACCCTAGATGAGAAGAAAGAGCTAGTGGTAAAAATAAATGGTGAGTATGACAAAACAAACCAAGAGCTTACAAAAGTTGGATCACTCACTGAGCTAAAAAATGACTCGATTGACTATGCTCTGCAATTTATGTCGAACGCGCCGAGGATATGGAATGGTGTCTCTATTGAGCATCAAATAATATACCAACGCCTAGTGTTCCCAGAGGGTCTAAAATACGACCTCAGTGAAAATAAATTTGGAACGCCCAAATTAAGTGCACTTTACACCTTAGCGAACATCAAAAAAGACCCATCAAGTGCTGATGAGTCTCTTGTGGTGACCTCACGGGGAATCGAACCCCGATTGCAAGGATGAGAACCTTGTGTCCTAGCCGTTAGACGATGAGGCCAAATTGTGAGGATGCAGAAAAATGTGTTTACATATTTTTCTATATCCGAGGAATTTGGGCTCCTATTGCGAAGCAATATGAGGCCCACTATCCGACAAGACCGCCCCATCGTACCACAAATAACAGAGGCAGTCCAGAGGTACAACCACGCTTAGCGGGCAAAAGCCGGATGGTTAAGAAAGGTGTGGATCTTGTGCGGATTCCACGGATTACCCGTAAAGCGAGCGCGCGGGAATAACAAAAGCAGTGTCACGAACGTTTGCAGTAGGGCCGCATCTATCACCGGTAGCAAAATCGGGAACGAGGTAGTATTCAGCGCAAAAATATTGAGATTGCTGGACAGAGCAGCTCCGCCCCACGACAGGGTATTTTCGGTCTGCGGTAGGAAATAGACTTTTTTAATTGTTGGCAGATATCCAATAAAACCAACGAATTTCGTAAAATACAACGCCATAAGTGCATTATCACTCACAAACCACAACACACCGCCAGCGATCGCTACCGCAAAACAGAACAGATCAAAATGGCTAAAACCGCCTATTCCGTACTTGATCGACATCAAAAACACGAGTCCTCCGGTAAACACGAAAGCGAACTGTACCCAAACAGTTGTATGCGCGCCGACTGCCACATAGCTTGCAACACCCATAGTATCGACGATTAGCCACAAAAAGTACGACATTCGCTCAGGTTTGGTATGCCCTCTTAAAATACTCACGACGTAGGGAATGATCTGCAAAAGCGCCAGAGCGCCAGCAATCTCACCGATGAGCGCGTGATTCATATGATCATGATAGCATAGCGTTATGCTCATGCTTGCTCCACCGCAAATCCTCAGATAAGCTAAAAATATGACCAGCCCCGAAAATCTCAGGCCATCGGCCAGCTACGCAGCAGATATTAAAATTCTCGATGCCGAGCCGTGGAACGCAGACGGGCCCATTGATCGGCTCATATTCCTCCAGCAACAGGCCTTCGCGGCCGATCGAAGCCGCAATCATAACCGTTTCGGCACAATCGTCATGGAAATGTCCGGTATTGAGCATGAAATCGGCAACCATTCGGAAGCCGCCGCCTATGCCGAGGAGGCCATTGGGGCATTCAGTCAGGGCGGGGATACCCAGAGTCTGATTGCGGCACAATCCACCGCCGCCAAGGAGTATCGGCTGCTAGAAAGCCCAGACCTTGTACTCAGCGCTGTCTCCAGCGTACTTACGAACCGCACCCGACTCTCGCAGGCCCAAAATAAATTTGCAAAGCCAGTACTGGATGGCGGTATGCACCCCGTGCTGCGGCTTGCAAATAGCTTTGCCTTTAGCTACACCGGCGGCACTGCCGAAGACACAGAGTATCCCGCCTACAGGCTACGGCGTAAAAGTCCGCGGCCATCTGCCGATGCCGCAGTGGGACTAGCCGCAACACTTGAGCAGCTCCTGGATGTATCGGTGCTCATGCAGTCCAACGAAGCCGACAACACGCTTTTGTGGCTACAAATGCTATACATCCAGCTCGCTCATCGTAAATTTGGATTGCCACGATCAGAGAGAAGAGAGGCAAAACATACCTCGGAGCAAATCAGAAACGTCAGGCAATATGTTACGTTTTCCGGTAGCGACAGGGGCAGCCCTATTACAGAAGTAGGCTTGCCGCTCCGGGAACTTTTTGAAAGATCCAAAAATGGCCCACCGGTACTGGTAGGCTAACGCCATAACCATAAGGACATTGCAATCCGACCCCAAAACCCCGATAATACAAGGGAGTCATTGTATATGCCAACAGATAGCAAAAACATCGTTAGCGGGCGGGCCTGGCGAGAGGCGGGGTATTGCTGATGTTGGGCTTCGGAAAATCAAAACCGCAGACCAATCAGCGTCTCACCGGTGATCTGGCCGATGAAAAACGCCGCTTTGAGGTGATTATTAACAGCATTGGCGACGGCGTTATCCTCATTGACGACCAGATGACCGTGCAGCTCCTCAACCCCAGCGCCAGCGCCATCTGCGGCTGGCCGGTGGACGAAGCCACCGGAATTAGCGTGCAGAGCGTCATGAAACTGGTCAACGAAAAGGGCGAGGCCCTTGCGCAGGGGGATAATCCTTTCCAAAAGGTCTTTCAATCAGATCAGCCACTGCACGATAACAACACCTTTTTGGTCAACCGCGAAGGCAAGCAAATCCCCCTCAGCCTCAGCCTCTCACCCCTGATGAACACCGAGAAACAAGTAACGGCCGCGGTGGCCGTTTTCCGCGACGTCGCCGAAGAGCGTGCCGAGGAAAAACAGCGTGCCGACTTCATTAGCACCGCCAGCCACGAAATGCGCACACCGGTGGCAGCGATCGAAGGTTACCTGGCGCTGGCGCTGAATGATAAGGTAGCCACCATCGACAACCGGGCCCGCGATTACCTTGAAAAAGCCCACACCTCCACCCAACACCTCGGCCAACTCTTCCAGGATCTGCTCACCAGCGCCAAAGCCGAAGATGGCCGCCTGACCAGCCACCCCAAAGTGGTCGATATGGGCAGCTTTGCCGAACAACTGGTCAACGACCTCCGTTTCTCGGCCGACAAAAAAGGCCTGCAATTGGAGTTCAAGCATGGTTCCAGCGGCAGCACCATCAACGCCACGCAGGCCACCAAGGGCGAAAAGGTGATCAGCCCCATTTACTACGCCTACGTCGATCCCGACCGCCTCCGCGAAGCCCTCACCAATCTGTTCGATAACGCCGTTAAATACACGCCGGAGGGTAAAATCACTGTCGGCCTCACCGGTGACGAGCAAGTGGTGCAGTGCTACATCGCCGACACCGGCCCCGGCATTCCGGCCGAAGATGTGCCACATCTGTTCCAAAAGTTCTACCGAGTCGATAATTCCGCCACCCGCACCATCGGTGGCACCGGCCTCGGCCTGTTCATTACCCGTAAAATCGTCGAGCTATACGGCGGCCGTATCTGGGTAGAGAGTGAGCTGGGCAAGGGCAGTAGCTTTTACATAAATCTACCTCGACTCAGCGCCCAAAAGGCCACCGAACTGCAAGCCAACACCGACAGCGACACCGAACTGGCGCCCATTAACTCTTTAGCCTCTCCGTGATACAATGAAATCAACCCCAAGCATAAGCATAAAACCAAAGGAAATCCCATGCCAAAAGTAATGCTGGTCGAAGACGATAACAACCTCCGCGAAATCTACGAGGCGCGACTCAAAGCCGAAGGCTACGACATCATCTCAGCCAAAGACGGCGAAGAAGCCCTGGTGGTCGCCAAAGCCCAAAAACCCGATCTGATCATTTCCGACGTTATGATGCCCAAAATCAGCGGCTTTGAAATGCTCGACATACTGCGCAACACCGAAGAACTCAAGGCCGTAAAGGTAATTATGCTCACCGCCCTCGGCCAAAGCGACGACCAAGTCCGCGCCGACAAACTGGGTGCCGACCGGTATCTGGTAAAATCCCAGGTCACCCTGGAAGATATCGTGAACGTAGCCCACGAGCTACTACAAGATGGCACCGCCGCGCCAGCGCCGGCCACAGATACGCCAGCAGCTACTACTCCGGCCCCAACGCCCGCCACCGATACGGCAGCTCCTGCAGCAACCACGCCTGCAGCAGTTCCGGCGCCCGAACCAGTTGCTACACCTCCAGCTACACCAGCTGAACCAGTTGCCGCACCTGCACCGGCACCAGCAGAACCCGCCAGCGCACCAGCTCCTGCACCAGTGCCAGAGCCAGTAACCCCCCCCGAGCCCGCTCCAGCTGTTGCTCCTGATCCAACCCCAACGCCTACGGATCCAGTCAGCAACCCGACGCCGCCAGCCACCCCTGTAACAGATAACATTGCCGAGTCCAAGGCTCAAGAAGAAGCCGACGTCGAAGCCAAAATAGAAGATTTCGTGGCCGGCGCCACCTCTGATGCGCCGAGCCCATCAACTACACCATCAACAGAGCCAGCCGCGCCAACTCCCGAAGAAGTCGCCGCTAACGCCCTCAAAGATGACGCCCTGATGTCAAAAGCCGTCGACACGCTCATCGGCGACACCAAGGCCAAATCAGATGACGCCACCAGCAAAACCGACACGCCCGTTGTTACGCCCACCAGCGCACCCGAAGCACCGGAAGATGACGAGTCAAAAGTCATCACCCCTACGACCACTCCGGCGCCGCTACCCGAGCCAGACGAAGAGTCCCAAGATTCGCCAAGCGGCAGCGTCCCCATCGCCAATAAAAAGGTGATTTCGCCAATTGTCGACGAAAATCCTAAAAAAGATATTCAAACGCTACTCGCACTCGAAGAAGCTAAGCAAGCAGCCGCCGCGCCGCCACCTCCACCAACAGCCGTGGTTGATACCGGCGCAGGCGCCCAGCCAACACCTTTGGCCAGCGCTCCAGCGCCTGCCGCGGCCACCGATTTTGCCGCTACGCAGCAAAAAGTTGACGACAAGCCTGCCGCGCCTCCCGATCCTAACAGTATCGCGCTCTAAGCTATACTGTAGCTATGCGAATCAATAAATTTGTGGCCTCCGCCACCGGCATGAGCCGCCGCGCCGCCGATGCCGCCATAGCCGAAGGCAGGGTAGCACTCAATGGCAAGCCAATTCAGCTCGGCGACCAGGTAGGCGACACCGACGTTGTGACCCTTGACAACCAACCCCTGTTAAGAGCGCCCGAAACAGTCACTATTATGATCAACAAACCGGTCGGCTACGTGGTCTCGCGCAACGGGCAGGGCGCGCCAACTGTATACTCCTTGTTGCCGGAGGAATACCAGCACTTGAAAGCCGTCGGCCGGCTCGACAAAGACTCTTCCGGGTTACTGCTCCTGACCAATGACGGCGACCTCGCAAACGAGCTGACCCACCCACGCTACAGCAAAACCAAGGTCTACGAGATCACGCTCGATAAGCCGCTGCAGCCTCTACACCAGCAGATGATCAGCGATCACGGCATCAAACTAGAAGACGGTGTCAGCCAGCTCGGTCTCGAAAAAATCGATGACCAAGGCCGTCAGCTTCGCGTTACCATGCACGAAGGCCGCAACCGCCAAATCCGCCGGACGTTTGAAGCGCTGGGGTACAAAGTCACCAAGCTGCACCGCACGCATTTCGGGCCGTACTCCTTGAGCCAAATCGCGGCCACTCAACGGTTCAGTATTATTAACTGATTGTTAAGCCTTTGTAACGATGCTATCGAGTCCACGCCCCTCTAAAGCCTGGATAAGTGCCTTAGTAGGAAAAAATGGGTCAGCGGGGTTCTGATGCTCCCGCCTAAGAAGTTCGACGCTTGCACCGTTCAAGACATCTGCGTTATCAGCAAATCGCGGATCTGCGCTTCCATATAATGCGGCCCCATACGTAAACCCAATATAGTACGCCTCCAGCTCATTTCGATAAAACTGTTCCTGGGCTTTTTTTCGAGAAGCGTTTAATATGGGCTGGCTGTTACCCTGAATAACATGTTGAGCTTCGTGAATCAGAATTGGAGGATCTTGTGGATGCACCTCTTTGCTTTGAGTTAACTGTAATATGGGCTGTCCACGGAATAATCTGTGAGCAGTCTTCCCGATATGAGGGAATTGGGTAGGATCAATTGGCACACTTGCACAAAGGCTGTTGACGCTTGCCGGAGAATTGTGAGTTGCAGTGATAGTGAGTGGCAAGGGAATGCCTAACATCTCAGCGTTAATCTTATCAACAAATTGAGCTTTCTCAGTCTCGCTCAATGTATTGCCACTCCAGCCCGCCAAAGCCCTCTGAACCGCGTGCTCTTGAAAGCTGTTCATCACACGAAAACGGGGCTCAGCAACCACCAGCTCACTTTCACGCAGGGGAATGGTAGGCGTCGGATAATCCGAAGGTATCTTTTTGGGCTTAGTCGCGAGACCATCCTTTATATTTGGAATGTACAAGCCATTGATTATGCGAGTAAAAGCGGCGATGTGCTCAGGAGCCAACATGGCCCGAGTCTCTTTCCATTGGAATGTTTCCAGTGTTTGTGCCTGTAGACTCTCAAGATACTGAGCGCGTTCGCGCATCTCGCGGTTTGGTCGAAAAAGCATGATATTTAGAGTAATATATTATACCACTTCCGTCAAGACCGCTTATCTGTTATACTGTAGGGAATATGGCAAAAAAGTTACCGATTGTGGCAATTGTAGGTCGAGCGAATGTTGGCAAGTCCAGCTTGTTTAATGCCATCCTCGATCGGCGCGAAGCCATCGTTGCCCGCGAAGCCGGCACCACCCGTGACAGCATCGCCGCCAAAGCCGAATACAAAGAGCAGAACTTTTGGCTGGTCGATACCGCCGGCATCAAAGACCCGGAAGATGACTTTGAATTTACGATTCAGGAACAGATCACCCAGGCCGCCGATAGCGCCGACGTGATCTGGGTTCTCGTAGAAGCAAATGTGCCGATTACCGAAGAGGATCGGCGCGTGGCCAAAATGGCGCTCAAGTCACGCAAGCCAGTCTTTTTGGTTATCAACAAGCTCGACAAGGCCAAAGGGCACGATTTAAGCGGCTTTGATCGCCTTGGCATAAAACCGATCATCCGAACCTCCACCACGCAGCAGAAGGGCATAGAACAGCTGCTAGACACACTTCTTGGCATTATCCCAAGCGTTGTGCAAGCCGATGACGATGACCGCCTTAAAATCGCCATTGTCGGTCGCCCAAACGTCGGCAAATCCCAACTGTTTAACACCTTGGCCAAACGCCAGCAGGCTATTGTGGCCGATCGCGCCGGCACCACTCGTGATGTGAACCGCACGGTGGTGCGCTACCACGACCGCGAAATCGAGCTCCTCGACACCGCCGGCATCCGTCGCAGTGGCAAAATCGAAGTGGGAATCGAGCGCTTTAGCGTTATCCGAGCACTGGCCGCCATCGAGGAAGCCGACGTTTGCTTTATGCTCATGGATGTCAACGAGCTAAACGTACAGCTCGACCAAAAAATCGCCGGCATGGTCAAAGAAGCGGGCAAGGGGCTGGTGCTGGTCGTAAGCAAATGGGATGTCGCCGAGGGCAAAGATGCCTTTACACGTGACGCCTTGGCACCACAAATCGCCCACAAGTATGACTTTGTGCCGTGGGCGCCACTGATTTTCACCAGCGCGGTGAGCGGTCAAAACGTCACCAAGCTGTTTGACCTAGCGCTCGATATCGACTTCCAACGCAGCAAGCGCATCGCCACCCGCGACCTCAATAAATGGCTCCGCCAGGCACTCGACGCCCATCCGCCAGCCGGCCTCAAAAACCGCCTGCCCAAGCTCAACTACATGGTGCAAGAATCCGACAATCCAATCCCCGCCTTCAAGATCTTTGGCAGCCACACCAAATTTCTCCACTGGAGCTACAAGCGCTATCTAGAAACCCGCCTCCGCAAAGTCTACGGCTACGAAGGCACGCCAGTTCAACTCTGGTTTATCGAAAAGCACGTCACGCACAAGCACGGGCAGAGCCCCACCAAAGAAATTACAAGCTAATCGTGATTTATTTTTGCGCTAATATAACCAGCTAAGATTTCGTACCAACTTTGTTCCTGACCTTCGTAAGTTTGTCGAATCTCTTTTAGATTAGTGGTAATTTCATCAATGTTAGGCTTATTCAAAACTACTTTCATAATGAGCTTGTCAAAAGCCATGTTCATTTCCTGAGTAGCTCTAAAATGTACCTTGTTAACTCGGTAGGTAAAAATGGCCGTCATAAGAGCGGTTCGCTTATTGCCATCTTTGAACGCATGGTTACGAGCAAGCGAGTCAATCAATAACGCGCATATAGTATCTACATCATAATCCGCAACGTACTGAGTGTACGTTTGAGGACGCTGAATAGCACCGATGATGAGCTTCCGGTCGTGCACCCCCTCCTTACCTGGCGAAACCATTAACACCATTTCATGGAGAAGCATGACCGATTCTTCATCGGGCAAAAGAATATCCATTTACTTTTGAGAAAGAGAAATAAGGGCCGGCTTCAGATCTTTGGCCAACTTTTTCATCAGCTTTTTATCGCTAGTTTTAACGTAAGTAAGCTTCTTATTCATACATTAATTGTAGCATGAATCTTGGCGTAATTACCGATAACTATTAAAATGGTTAGCTTGATTCTTGAGGGATGATCCCTGATACTGTTTGCATGGCATGGCTACAAAGACGACCGCAAGTAAGTGATCCCACGATGTTCTACACCGTGGGGCTTAACAAGACCGTGCTCCTGGTGGGCCTTGGCAATCCCGGCAAGGAGTACGATTTGACGCGTCATAACGTCGGTTTCCTGGCTCTG
>DASVMD010000066.1:0-5540 GCA_036384495.1 Saccharimonadales bacterium (SeqCode) | reverse complement strand
TGATGGTTTGGCCGTAGGCGGTAAAGGTGGAGCCGACTTTGAGATTATTTTTGCTGGCCAGTGTCGTGCCTACTAGGGCAACATTATCGGAGCTGGTGCCGTTAAAGACCTTGCCGCTCTTGAGCGTAAACGTGCCGCCTCCGCCAAAGCCGCTGCTCAGATCGGTCGGATTGGTGGTGCCGTTGACCGTCACTGGTGGTGTGAAGGTGGTGATAGTACCGGGTTGGCTGCCATCAGCTGGTGCTGCAATACGGAGCCCGCCGTCATTTTGGGCGAAACGGCGCCCCAGACTGCCGGCATCCACGGCAGATTGCAAGTTAGTATTGTCGGTGGTCAGTCGATCGCTGAGGCTTTCCGTAACAGAGGTCACATGGTCAAGCGATTTTACCTTACTAAGCTGTGCTGCGGTTAGGGCATTACCGCCGCCCTCAAACCCACGTGCGCCAGCTGGCGAGATACTCACCGTGTTACCCACGGAGGCTTTCACCGATGTTATTTTGTCGCCCACGGCCTGATGTGCCACGAGCATAGCCAGGCTTAGTCCAATACTTAGGCCCAATATTGTCACGATAGACGCCGTGCGGATCGTATTACGGAAGGCATTCCGAATACCTCGAGAGATCACGTTCATGTTGTTTTCCTTGTTTACTGTCGGCATTACAACCCGGTTGGCTGAGGATTAGCTTAGAAATACCAAGGACTGTATTGTGGAAAGCTGTTCAGGGAGTTCTCAGGTACCCTAGGTAGCCTATAAAAACTCGCCAGGATAATCGTAAGCAGGTATAATGTACAGCATCTTCAATGAATCAAAACCCGCCCCGTTCACCACAACGACCGCGTATGGCCAAGGCACGACCTGGGCAGGATATGATCGTGGCTAAGCAACAGGCAGATAAGTTCCCAGCCATCGGTACAACGCTGCAAAATTACCAATACGACCCGCGCGACAAGCACAAGCGCGCCGCCGCGACCGCTGTTAAAACCAGTCGCTGGCAACGATTTAAGGAAAAATTCAGATTAAAACGAGCGGTGATTA
The DNA here is from genome assembly GCA_036384495.1 of Saccharimonadales bacterium (SeqCode). GTDB lineage: Bacteria > Patescibacteriota > Saccharimonadia > Saccharimonadales > UBA4665 > JAQGHB01. The sequence continues at coordinate 4,504 of DASVMD010000066.1, read as the reverse complement.
CGCTGGCTGTGCTACTAGCGCTGATTGTGGGCTTTGTCGGGGTTAAATTTATTTATAATGCTCACAAACTCTTTGGTGGTAACATCCTGGGGGTTCTCACGACTACCAAGCTCAAGGGAGAAGATCGTGGCCGGGTTAATATTTTGCTAGCCGGTAACTCCGCTGACGACGCCGGGCACAACGGCGGCCAGTTGACCGACTCGATTATGGTCATGAGCATCGACACCAAAAATAACAAGGCGTTCCTCCTGAGTATCCCGCGCGACCTGCTGGTAGCAGATAGCAGCGGCGACTACGAAAAGATCAACGCCGCCTACGTAGACGGCCAAAACAACAACTTCCACGAAAGCGGCTACCCCAGTGGCGGCATGGGTCAGCTCGAAAAAACGGTCAGCGATAACCTCGGAATTAGCATCAACTACTATGCGCTGATCGATTACAGCGCGCTTAAGCAGGCGGTAGACGCCGTGGGCGGTATCGATTTTACGGTGGCCAGCGATGATCCGCGCGGCCTGTACGATCCCAATATCGACTACTCTACTCCAGCGCACGGTCCGCTCGTAAAACTAACGAACGGCGTACATCACTTAAATGGTCAGCAGGCGCTCAATCTGTCCCGAGCACGCGGTGACTCCTACCGTTCGTATGGTTTTGCTGGCAGCGACTTCACTCGGACCGAAAACCAGCGCAAACTGTTAATTGCACTGAAGACCAAGGCTGTGAGCGCCGGGGTTATCACTAATCCAGCCAAACTGAGCAGCTTATCCGATGCCATCGGCAACAATGTTAAGACTGATCTTAAATTACCAGAGGTGCACCGCTTATACGATGTCACCAAGCCAATCGGCAGCAATAATATTAAGTCGCTGAGCCTCAACGACGCCGATGGCAAAAATCTGTTGACTAGTTATAGTTCGCCAAGTCTTGGCTCGGGCTTGATACCGGCGGCCGGCATCGATGATTACAGCGATATCCAGGCCTTCCTTAAGCGGCAAACTTCGTCTAATCCGGTCGTGCAAGAAGGCGCCACGGTTACCGTGTTAAACGCCACTGATACCGGTGGCCTGGCGTCTAAAAAGCGCACACAGCTGCAGGCAAAGGAAATAAATGTGGTTAGTGTGGGCGATGCCAATGCCAATCAAGCCACGACCACCATTATCGATAACTCGGGCGGCAAAAGCCCGGCCACCAAGCAGCTGCTGATAAGTATGTTCGGCAATTCGGTAACTACCACTAACCCCTACAGCGGCCTCTACACCTCTGATTACATCGTGCTCGTGGGCGCCGATCAGGTACCAAAAACTACAACAACTCAGTAGCGCACGCCTATTCGCCAGAGGTGATAAATGGTATCATAGTATGAGATGTCAGACAATGTTGCCGATAACTATCTCAGGGTTTTTCTAGACCGTCACCCTACGAAGACGTTTAAAAAGGGTGAAATCATCGTCTTTCAGGGCGAAGCGCCGCGCTCGGCCTTTGTCGTTAAGGGCGGCACCGTTAAAGCCTACAATTTAAGCGTTAATGGCGACGAAAAGCCGGTATCATTCTACTCCGATGGCTCGGTATTCCCCGGCCCATGGGTGTTCGGCAAAATTGCCAGCGCTATTTATTATTACGAGGCGTTTAGCCCCAATGTCACGCTGTACTGCGTGCCTCGCGACGAATACGTTGCTTTTGTTAAGGGGCGCCCCGAATTGCTCTACCGCGAACTGGAACGCTCCTTGACAGATGAGCTCGGCAAATCCATGCGACTGAATGCCCTGCAGCACTCCCGCGCCAGCGACAAGCTGCTCTACACCCTACATTATCTGGCACTGAGCCACGGTAACACCGTAGCGCCAGGCAAAATCGAGATCACCCTAGAGCTCACGCACCAGGATTTTGCCAACTTAACTGGCCTGACGCGCGAAACGGCCGCCACCGAGCTTAACAAGCTCAAGCACCGCGGCGTTATCAACTACGGCAAAAATATGCCCTACCAGCTTAATCTACCGAAGTTAATGCAGGTCCTAAACGACCAATATATTGCCGATCTTAAGCCGCTTTAATAGCTACTAGTCGACTTCTGCAGAAGTGGGTACTGATCCACAATAAAATAGGGCTGAGCCAGCCAAAGCCCATGCTCCGCCATATTTGAGCATAGAAACTGTCGATACGGGTTCTTGCGGGAAAGACTGCCCTGCTTCAAGATGAATAGTCTGATGTGTGTTTGGGTAGTAGTAATTGCCATGTCCCACATCGATCGGTGTACTATGCAATAAATCTACAACACCCTGGCCCGTCTTATACAAGGCATATGAAAATGCCGCTGTGCCAACAGCAAAAATACCTGCGTTAACGGCAGTCTTTAGCCTGTCTGAAAAATTACTTTTTGAATCATCGTCTAAGCTTTTACTCGTTATTTTGGACTCTTGTATGCTTTCTGCTAATGCCATGCCTGCCTCTCCCATTAAGCTCACTATTTAGTAGATTGTGCCACTTTTGATAGCCTAAATCAAGGCTCCTAAGAACTAATATCGCTGATCTTAAGCCGCTGTAGCGCCTTGAGCGAGCACGTCTTTTGCGAATGTTGCTAGTTTATGACTATCGCCATCGGCTGCCTTAAAGATAGTAACCTTTTGATTAGAGATTTCTGGATCTAGTACAAGTGCCACGCTCCCCAAGTCGTCATTAGGTGCTGCGCGAAGGTCCGGAATGGTCGCGAACAAGAGGACATGGCGTGTTTCTAAATTGAACGCATCAGCATAGAAAAATGCTAGATTAAGATTTAGAGACGATAGGCCTGCGCCTTCAACAGTAAGGCTATGGTCAGACCCCTCGCCATGCATATCGAGTACCTTCTGATCGTGAGTAACTATACCCTCAAGCTCCCCTGTAAAATCACCTGTTAGAATTTGGCTGTTCCATGGCCAGTACTTTTGTAAGGCTTGTGCATCTTTTCTTAGGGCCAAAGCTCCTAGTACGGCGCCGATTTCTTTTGTAGTAGTTTCAAGAAGGTCTGCTTGTTGCGCCTCAGTAAGAGAGACAGTTGCCGCTAAATGCTCGATATTGAAAAAATTCGGTATTTCGCTCATAGGAGTGCAGTGTAGTACGAGCTGCAAGCTATTGCAAGCATGAGCGGCTTAGCTGGCTGGCGTGGCTTCTTTGGAGGAAGCGGTGTTATTGAGCGTGTCGGAGACGACCTTGGCGAGGTTGTGCGGTGCCGTCCAGGACTTGATGATACAGCGATGGGCACCAAACTTATAGGCTTCGGTAACCTCTGGTGAGTTTTCCATATTGGTGAAAATTAACACCTTAACATTGGGATGGGCCTTGAGCAGATCGTATTGCTGCAGGAACTCCAGGCCGCCCATGATGGGCATCAGCAAATCGAGCAATATCAGCTCGGCGTCGAAGTCCTTGAGCTTTTTGAGTGCCTCTTTGCCGTCGAACGCGGACGCTACCTCATGACCTACGCTTTGTAGGATGGTGGAGTAGGCGGCGTTCAGGTCCCGGTCATCTTCAACAATAAGTATACGTGCCACTAAAGCAATTCCCCTTTCTAAATGTCTACATTATTTATACCATACCTGATGGAGACGCGCGTAACGAAATTTTTACAAAAGCCCATAGTTTACTCTGCCACTTCGGCTGTAGGACTGATCACCTTGGCTTTTTGCTGCTTGCGCGGCAGTGCCACAAAAAAGTTTGTGCCGGCGCCCTCGGTACTTTTGAACCAAATACGGCCGCCGAGCGCGTCGACTAGGCCCTTAACTAAGTAAAGTCCTAAGCCAGTACCGGTAGTTTCGCGTTTAAGAATGTTTTGGGCGCGGAAAAACTTGGTAAAGATCTGCTCCTGTTCGTATTTGGGGATACCCCAACCGCTGTCGTTGACCTCTATAATAATTTCTGACGCTTTGGCCTTGACTGTAACGCTTACTTTGCCACCCTCGGGTGTGTATTTTATGGCGTTAGTGATTAAATTAGTGATGATTTCTTTGAGGATAAGTTGATCGGTTTTGAGCGTTTGACTGGCAGTGCCACTTGCCGCAAATGACAACTCAATAGACTTGTCGGTTGCCATAAGAGACACCTCTTTTAGGACCTCCTCCACGACTTTATCGATATGTAGCGATTTGGGTGTGACGGCTATGGTGCCGCTTTCCATGCGTGTGATATTAAGCAGCGTGCTAATCAGTTCATTCATGCGGTTGGTGGCGCTGATAATGGTGCGCAGTGACTTCTTTTGGGTGTCGGTGACTTCGCCCATGTAACCGTCGGCCAGCATGTGGGAGTAGGTTTTAATGGCCGACAGCGGCGTGCGCAGCTGGTGCGACGCCAGAGATATAAACTCGCTTTTCATGCGGTCGACTTCCTCTTCGAGGGTGATGTCACGGAACACCTCGATGGCTCCGTAGGGCTTATCGTTGACCAAAATTGGCGATACGCTCACGTACACCGGCACGACACGACCGTTTTTGCAGCGGTAATACATTTTGTCAGATATAGAATGGCCGGTTAG
>DASVMD010000065.1:0-24904 GCA_036384495.1 Saccharimonadales bacterium (SeqCode) | reverse complement strand
GTAACCGACTCGCTTGCCCAGCTGAGTATATGCAAATGTCGCGATACCGCCGGCGAAAAAGACCGAATATAAGAAGTTCATAGGGGTATTGTACCTTATAATGCTAGTTTTTTGGCCATTTCGGCTAGGGCGGCGTGGTCGGGTTCGGCATCTTTATCGCCGAGGGCCTGGAATTCGTGGGTAGTTGTGAAAGGAATGAGGTGCACGTGGGCGTGCGGGACGTCGGTGCCCTCGATTTGCTCACCGACATAAGGGATATCTAGTACTTCTCGCATGTGCTTAGCCACTTTTTGGACAGTAGCCATGAGCGCCTGGTAATCTTCGGCGGGCAAGTCCCAGACAAACTCGACCTCGCTTTTTGGGATGACCAGTACGTGGCCGGGCTGCTTGGGGTGGATATCGAGGAAAGCCAGGGTTTTATCGTCTTCGTATATCTTGTGAGACGGGATTTCGCCCTTGATGATTTTGGTAAAAATGGAATCTGACATGGGTTTATTGTAGCAATTCTTAAACGGTCCTTAAATATGGCCATTTTCTGGACGCTTATGCTTGCCGGAGGGCCATGGGCCGTCGATAGTTGAAGGCATGAAGCGTTTTTTGTGGCTGGCAGTGGTGATATGTGTGGGGGCGTTTTTTGGTGTGCGCGTCAGTGGTCAGGGGACTACTGACCAGATTAATTGGGCGTCGCCGAGCGCTATGGCGGCGCAGCGGGTGGGGGATATTGGTAGCGCGCAAAAGTCGCCGGTGGATAGTAACGATATGGACTGTTATCCGGAGACGTATCGGGCGACAAGCAGCTCCACCATGCGGTCGGGGTGTTTTGTGTCGACTGCTTTTGGTAATTTTGACCCTGATACGCAGACGATTATTTTTAATGGCACGGACGAGGGTGTGCCCTTGTTACCGTCATCGGCGAACCAGGTGTTGGTGCCGTGGCCCAAGGCGCTCAATGTGCTAACGCTGGATTCGGCGGCTACCGGTGGAACGTACGTTAATATGTACAAAAATCCCTTGGATGAGATGCAAGACCAGCGAGATACGCTTGGCCGGTTAGTGAGCAAGACGATGACAGCGCCTCCCGAACAGCGCGTCTACGACGAACAGGGGCGGCAACTGACGGTCAATTCGCAGACACTAGCCTTTTCAGACGGGGGTGGCTGGATGGTGGCTGAAACGGTGTACGGGGTGTTTGTGCGTATCAATTTGGCATCTATGAAAGCACAGGCCTTTGCGCGGGCATTTAACAGATCCGGAAGTTCGAGTCCTTTGGACGCTGAGATCGCGATTAGTAGCAATGGTCGGTTTGTGGCCATAGAGAATGCCTATGCGGAGTCATTTAAGGTGTACGATTTGCAAAATTGTTCGGCGGGATCTTATAGCAGCCCTTGTCCGTCGTATGAGTACTGGGGATTTGTAAAACAGCAGCTCGGCGGACAGCGGACGATTAAACATATTCGCTTCATTAACGACGGATTATTGAGTTTTGATGCCTTGCCCGGGTCGGGTTTTAGTGGCGGCACTTATGAGCTCGCGCCAACGGGCAGCATTACGTCGCTGACCGATTATCTTGGACTGGGGGATTCGTACACCTCCGGCGAAGGGGCGTTTGACTACTTGAGTGGTACAGATACTTCTAATAATGTGTGCCATCTTTCGGCTAATTCGTATCCGATGCTGCTAGGGCATGATCTGTTTAGCGCCGCGGGGGCGCATTCGGTGGCTTGTTCGGGTGCAGTTATTAACGATATTGGAAGTAACGGTGACGGATATCGCGGACAAGTGAAGGGCGGTAACACCTGGGGTCAGCTTGAGACACCGCCAACAACACAGCTGGACACAATTGAAGCCAATTTTACCCCTGGATATGTGGCGCAGCACCGCTTTGTGCAAAAATATCAGCCACGGGTGGTAACGGTTTCGGTCGGCGGTAACGACATTGGATTTGGTAATATCCTGCAAAATTGTGTGATCCCGCATTTTGGAGGACACGCCAGCAACAATGTCTGCTACAACACCTACGAAGATCGACTTGAGGTCAAGCAACTAATTGACCGTACGGTACCGCGTTGGGAAGCGCTATACCGGCAACTCCTGGCTGAGTCGCCGCAAAGTCGGTTGTACATTATTGGGTATCCACAGATTCTTAGCGACACCGGTAAATGTGGCTTGGATGTCCAGCTCAGCCAGAGTGAGTTGGAGTTTTCAGATGAGGTGATCGCCTATTTAAACGGTGCGTTGATGCAAGCAGCCTCTGCCGTGGGCGTGCCGTTTGTGGATATTAGCCAGGCGCTGGTGGGGCATCGGCTGTGCGAGGCTTCGGGGAGCAGTGCCGCCATTAACGGCCTGACTGCGGGTAATGACGTGGGAGTACTTGGTATTGGGTTGCTGGGGAAGGAGAGTTATCATCCGAACACTTTGGGACATCGGCTGATTGAGCAGAGTATACTGCAACAGACGAACAATTTAACGCTTAAAACTACAGCGGCTTCGCAAGGCAACACCAGCCAGACGCTACTGAATGCACCTGCTACGGGGCGAGCAGTACAGACCGTTGAGCCAGGGAGTTATCTGGCCGGGAGCACACTAAAACTCGGTGCTCAGGTGGTGGCGCAGATCAATGGGCTAGAGTTTGGTCTGTTGCCAAATAGTACGTACACTCTGCATTTCGACAAAACAAGTGGGCCTTCTTTGGCCACTGTTACAACAGATGGTACGGCCTCTTTTAGTACCACGCTTTCGATTCCAAGTAATGCTGAGTTTGGCGAGCACACGATTGATGTCATAGGACCAAGCCAAACTGGAGGCACATTGGACATTTCGCAACCGGTGTATGTTAGCCCTCAAACTGAGGCGACGATCATAATTTCTAGTATTACCGCAAAGGCGAGGTATTAATTTTGTGAAAAACTGGGGTAGGATTACAATAAGCTTATGGATTGGTTGAGACGACTCGCAGTTGGATTTTTGTCGCTAGTGCTGTTTTTTAGCCTAATAGGCGGAGCACAGGCTGTGAGTGCCAACATAGCCTTTCGGCACCCGGACAACATTGAGTCGTGGCTGGATCAAAGCAAATTTTATGACCATTTTATTGATAACGCGCTCGATCAGGCCCAAAAATCAGTCGATGCGAACAGCTCGCTGAGCATATCTTTTAAGGACGCTCAGGTTCGGGATGCCGCCAAAAAGACGTTCACCCCTGATGTTCTCAAGAAAATATCTCACCAGGTGCTAACCGCCAACTACGCTTGGCTGGACGGCAGTGTGCCGACACCAACGTTTAGCATTGATCTGACGCAACAAAAACAGCAGTTTGCCGATGAAGTTGGCAAGACAACTCAAACGTATTTAGCTGGCTTGCCGGTTTGCACCACAGCACAATTACAGCAGCTGCAAAACGAACTGACGTCGATTGATCCGTTTGCCTTGCCATGTCGGCCGCCAATGGTTACACCCCAATTGGAGGCATCACTGGTTACCCAGGAGCTCAATAACAGTAAGGCTTTCCTGGATGTGCCGGTTATCACTGCTAATTCAAGCCAGTTGAACCCCAATAATGCCTCGGTTCCGTACTATCAGCGCTTTTCTAAGGCACCTCGGCTATACCAGCTAGAAACAAAATTACCTTGGATGTACGGTGTTTTGGCGCTGATTAGCTTGCTGGGGATTATTGCCCTAGCTCGAACTCGCCGGCGTGGCGCACGCCTTATAGGTTTCGTGATGGTTGTTTCGGGACTATTCTTGATTGCCATCAAGTTAGTGGCCGATAAAGTGGTTAACAGGGTAGCCGAGCACGTTTTTAACCAAGCGAACATTGGGCCCCTACAAGAATCATTGACCGATTTTATGCGATTTGTGGAACACCAGATTGTAAAGGTCGACTTTTTGTTTGGAATTGCGTTCCTAGTGATTGGCGTTGTATTGGCAGCTGTGTTCTTTAAATCCGGTGCGGGCAAGCAGAATACGCCGTCAGCAGCATCACCTCAGGAGCCGCAAGCTCCCGAGCAAACAAACCAGCCTACCTATCAGCAGCCACCGAAGCGACCGCGTCTTATTCAATAAAATGCCCTGGACGCGTGGCGGAGAGAGAGGGATTCGAACCCTCGGTACCTTGCGGCACACTTGTTTTCGAGACAAGCCAGTTCAACCACTCCTGCACCTCTCCGCGCTTGGTTTATTTTAACAGATTAGGCGCGATATGCCGTGGACTAGATTTCTCCTCAAGAACATGCTACAATTACCCCTGTTGTTTGTGTACCCGTAGCTCAGCTGGATAGAGCGTCGGCTTGCGGAGCCGAAGGTCGTAGGTTCGAATCCTGTCGGGTACACCACATTATGCAATTTAAATAGACGTCGGCTACTGGCGTCTATTTTTGTTATCATGGGCAGTAATATGAAGTATCCTCGACAAGCAGCAGAACTTATCGACCTCTTAGCTCAAGACCAGGCACAATGGAAAGAATATGCCAAAGCTGAGTTTATAGACAAACTATCCGACGAAAAGCTGCAAGCGTTAAAACACGACCTGCGTAAATCTGTTGCGTGGCGCGGCAGGCGAGCACTTCAAATATTAGGTGAGATTAAGGATCAGCCATCACTTGATGCAATTGGTTCAGAAGCAGCCACTGCGCTGTCGGTTTTGGCTACACACGATTCTCTTGAGGCAACAAAGCGCGTGCTCGCGGCTTTCGAGGCTTGCTATAGGCTATCAACAGAAAACACTCAAGCTGCGTCAATACCAGCAATGGTTGATTGGATAGCCGTGCTCGAACATAGGCCGCAAACATTTGGCACTATCTGGCTTTTTGATGACAACGATTTTCCGTTCCTGCCTGTCGTTGAAGATTTTGCGAATATTAATACGCGTAGAGAAAGATACAGCATAGGGCCACTAAAATGGCCAAAATCTATGGCGATTCCCGAAGAAGACCAGCTTTGGCTTAAGCAGCCTATCGAAGATGCTATCATGCGCGCACCAACGAAAGCCGAGCTACAGAAGCTATCTGAATTCTACTAGGCTCAAGCCGGCTAAGACATATATCACATTCCCAACAATTATTGTTTGCTATGATGAAATTATGAAGAGATGGTTGGTGATCATCATTTTGGCGGTATCACAATTTGTCATGATCTTAGACAGTACGGTGATGAATGTCTCTATCTCAACGGTAGCCAAAGATCTGGGAACGACGATATCTGGCATGCAAGCGGCCATTACCATGTATGCCCTGACAATGGCCGCGTTGATGCTCACCGGCGGTAAGATTGGCGATAAATGGGGGAGACACAATGCTTTCCGCATTGGCTCGATAATATACGGAATCGGCTCGCTGCTGACTGCACTGAGCCCAAACTTGACCGCCTTACTATTTGGCTGGTCGCTCGTCGAGGGCCTGGGTGCCGTTTTGGTGATCCCGGCGATTGCGGCACTGGCAGCAATTAACTACAAGGGGCGCGACCGCGTGATAGCTTTTTCTATCCTTGGAGCCGTTACTGGTATGGCAGCGGCGGTTGGGCCGCTTATTGGTGGCCTAGTGACCACCTATCTTTCCTGGCGGTTCGTCTTTGCGGCCGAAACCGTGATAATGACTGGCGTACTCCTGACCGCACACAAGATCTATGACGAAAAAGCAGATAGCAAGACATCTATAGACATTATGAGCTCAGTGCTCTCGGCTGGCGGCTTGGCAATGCTAGTCTTCGGCATACTGCAAAGTAAAACCTGGGGCTGGATTAACCCCTTGGCCTCACCGGTAGTCAATGGCAAGGAAATAGCACCTCTGGGAATCTCACTGGTAGCATACCTCATACTGGCTGGAATCGTGGTGCTGTGGTGGTTTTATCAAAGGCAAAAACAGCTACAAGCTAGCGGCAAAACGCCACTCCTCAAAGTATCCTTACTGTCTATTCCCGCGCTGCGGAGCGGCTTAAGCTCATTCTTTAGTCAGTACTTTACCATTGCCGCATTATTCTTTGTGATCCCCGTTTATTTGCAAACTATACTTGGCTATGATGCCTTAAAAACGGGGATTAAATTAGTACCCCTGTCGATTGGACTGGTCTTGTTTTCGGCCATCGGCTCTAAATTATCTACCAGTCGCACGGCTAAAAATATCGCTCGGTGGGGCCAGGTGGCGATGTCGGCTGGTTTACTATTCGTGCTGGCCTCCATTCAGCCCGAGCTTAAGGGCGCATTCTTCTGGATTGGGATGTTCATCATTGGGGTTGGATTTGGCTTGCTGGCCTCGCAGCTGGGCAATGTCAATATGTCGGCTGTCAGTAAAAAAGATACCGCGGAGGTTGGGGGCTTACAGGGGACATTCCAAAACCTTGGCTCTTCGTTCGGGACGGCCATAGTAGGCTCGGTGTTTATGCTGATGCTGACTTCTGGCTTTGTTTCGGCGGTGCAAAGTAGTCCCGATATTTCCAGTACTGCCAAGCATGAAATATCCAAAATGGCGGACACGGGCGTTCAGGTTGTAACACAGTCACAGGCAAAGAACTACGTGCTTCAAAAAGGCGGGAGTCCAACCGCTGCCAAAACCATATCTGATACCTATCGTGATGCTCAAATAAAAGCACTCAAACAGGGCCTTTTTGTGGTTTTCGCGCTGTCGATACTGTCGCTTTTGCTTTCCAGAAACTTGCCCGTAAAAATCAACTAATGTTACCGGGAGCAAGCCTGGAGGCTATTTGTATAAAATGATTGAGCCCGCAAAAAAGGCGCACACCAGTCTAAAAACCTGAAAGGCGGCACTTGACAGGCTGACCCCTGTTACGGGCGCAGGTTTTTGGTACGTGGGGTGGCGATAGATCAAGCGGTCTCGTTTCTCCCACCCGCTACTAGTTACTTTTAATTATACACGATACACGCCGCAAGAGGAGAAAGCACCTACGTCTTAATTAGCGGCTGAAAAGCGGGTACTGCCGGGTGAGGTAGGCGTGGTAGGTTGGAGTGTTGGCACATTCGGCATGGGAGTGACAGGTGGCGCCATCATATTTGGTGTAGGCAAAGAACGCGGCTTCTTTTTGCTGCAAATCTTGGCCGGAAACATTGGGCGGCATGCCGTGGATAGGGTAGCCGGCATAGCTAATGAGTGGCACGTGAATCAGGCCGTTGAACTGTTGCTGCTCGTAGAGGTCGTGGGCTTTGGCGGCAAATTGTCCGGTCGAAATGTGATCGCTGTGATCTGGATACTGGCCACCGGACGAGTTCGCCTGAGTGCGGATTTCGGCTGGCTGATAGATGTGCATAACCTTGGCTAGGGTGCTTATGAGCTCACTGGAACTATAGGTAGACTCGCCATCAACGGTGTGCATGGTAGAAATCTTGCCGTTTAGCAGCTTGGATAGGCTTTCGTTCCGCGACATACCAAAGCCCTCGCCCTTGAGGTTGCCATCTGGAAGATTCATAAAAATCAGCGATACTTTGGAGTTGCCGCGAATATTAGCTACCGTAATATATTGCTTTTCGGAAACTTTGACGATGCGCTGCACCCAAGCATCGGGAGAGTTGATCATGGTGGCGTACGCCGCCTCGGCTCCTTGCTGTCTCGACAACCAGTAGAACGTATCGCGGCCCGAGTCGCCAGCGGTAAGGTACACCGTGCGTACGCAGTGGCCACTTTGTATGTCATGGAGTAAGTTCGGACTCAAAAAGAGCAGGTCATCGTCCTGGTGGGCCACAACGTTCATAATAGTCGGGCCGTCACAGGTAGTATTGGGCAGCTCGTCAGTGGAAATCGGCAGCACGGTTGCCGGCCCTTTTTGCGGCTGCGGTGTCAGAGGTGAAGAGTGATGAATTCCGTGGTCGTAGAACAGTAGCAGCTCTTTTGGATGACTCAAATTTCCGGCGATCGGCAGGCTAGCGTTGGGGCGGCCGTAGGTATCGATGATTTGTTTAAGGCCGCACCGTGGGTAGTCGGTAAGTCCACGGTCGAGTGATAGCAGATAAGCGAAACCGTGTTTGGTTATATCCGGCCGCCAGGCTTCGCTAGTGAGCACTGTTCGCGGCTGCGTACACGCCGATAGCGGCCAAACCGATAGCCTGTTACTAGAGGCCAGCTTGGCTGGCATAACGCGCCAGTAGTCACCGAGCAATACCTGAGTATGACGGCCATTCATGGCCTGGGCGATTAGCTGATCACGGTTGTGGATGTCCTGCAGGGCAGCAGTGTTCTTGTGCTGGTCGTGGGCTGCCGCGAACACGCCGAGCACAATTGCCGCACATAGGATGAGACCAGCCATTACCAGGCGCTCGGGACGTAGCTGCTTATGGCGCAGCGCCGTAGCGGTCGAAATACAGAGCGCAAACAGGCCAATGCCCAGATAGCGGGCATCGACAGCATATTGGTGTTTTGAGCCAACGTAGATTGCCGCGGCGGCAATTGTAGAATACACGAGCATAGCCGATAGTTTACCAGCTGTATCGAGATTTACGCTCCTGTTTTTGTAACTTTGCAGCATATTTTTGCCAAGATACCGAAGGCTGACCCATAGCGCAAACAGCAACGCCAGGGCATTTACAAGGTAAGCCGGGCCGCCGATTGCTGCCAAATTATGGCTCAGCTGGCTCGGTATCTGTTTAAATTCGGTGGCGGCATGCGCCGGATTGGCTCCAAAATTCGTTACAAAGCCGGTCACGGCAAAAATTGCGCCTTCGATACCGCTTTTAGCGCTCTGAGTTGCACTGTAAGGACTATTTTGCGAGCCGCCTCCAATAATATGCGTAAAACCGGCTCCCGAGGATATAAACCATACAATGAAAGTGGCGCCAACAAGAGCAACACAGGTAGCAATGAGCCATCTGGCCGCCAGGCTGACAAGTTGCCAGCTGCGTGTCAGGGCATAGCCTACGAGCGCCAAAATGGCACCCCCGGCGCTGAGTCCTAGGAACAGCCGATCGCTCGCCAATAAAATACTCAAAACAACGGCACCTACCCAGAAATTGCGGCTCCGTATGCGCGTAGCTTTTGCCAAAAGCGCCAAAGCGGCCAGGTAAAACACATATTCGAGATTGCGCGTTGCCAGCATGGCCATATTCACCGGTAGTAAGCCGCCAGGGTAGGGTTGAGCTGGCACCAGAAGCAACATCGAGGCCAATCCTAAGAATATGGTGCCCAGCACCAGCGGGCGGCGTTCAATCCGGAACAATATGTATACCAGCGCAGCCAGTGTTGCCAGTACACAAAACACCGTCGCCAGCAAAATAGTCTGGGCCGAGATACCAAACCAGCTCACTAGTGCAAAAATCGGCCATTTTAACAAAAAGGTATGGGCCACAGGGAAGGAAGCTGCATGGAAAGTGTGGTAGTTGGAAAACATGTACGGATCGGCCAGCTGATCAGCGTTATCAGCCTGCAAATGAGCACCTAAAATTGACCAAAACAGAGCGGTTACCAGTAGTATCGCCAAGCTAGCCAACAGATAGATTCGCGGAAATTGCGGCAGACTAACAAGCTTGCCGAGTACCGTAGTTGAGTTTTGTGCGGTGTGTTTCTTTTGCGTCGCCATATTTAATACACTGGTTGTTCCTCTGATTTAAAAATACGCGTTTTATACAGGTAAAAATTCCAGATAGTTGTCACGCCGAGCGCTAGAGTACGTGAAATAACTGCCGGTACAACATCGGCGAGCAACTTAGTAACCACTAGTGTGAAGCCGAAATTGAACAGCACGAGCGCTGTAGTGGCTAACAACTGTGGGATCACAACCTTGTGGTGTGTGCGCTTATCGCCAAAGGTTACAAATTTTTGCAGCGTAAATGATATCACCAGGCCAACCCAAAAAGCGACGCCTACCGCTACGACCGAACTGGCGCCCAGTTGCTGCGCAATCACAATTACGATTAGTTCCAGCGCATACACCGACACACCGACCACGAGATAGCGTTGCATAGCAGGACTTAAGGAGTTTAGCAATTTCTGCTTCATATCAGTCCTTTCGAGGTATGTTCGTCAATAATGTACAGGGGTCGATTTTGTGTTTCGGTATGGATATGCGACAAATACAGGCCAATGATGCCTTGTGAAACCAGCAATACGCCAATCAGGAATAACATAAGCACCACTACATAGGCGCTGCCTGTAGCACGGATACCGAGAGGGTCGCCAAACAGCGCATCGAGCAGCATAACGGCGCCCAGAAGCACCGATAGCGGCAATACAACAACACCGATGTACATGGCAATATACAGGGGTGAAGTACTGGTAGAAATGACACTGTCAACGGCTAATTTGAGCAGTTTGCTAACGGAGTATGTGGCCTCGCCGTGCAGGCGTGGATTTTCGGTGTATGAAACGTATTCGCGCGGGTAGCCCAGCCAGTCAATCAAGGCGCGGGTCATGCGACTACGTTCGGTCATGCGTATGAAATCCTGCTGGACTATGCGGTCGATTAGGCGATAATCAGTGGCTTCGGGCAATAGTTTTACCCCTGTAAATAGCTTGAAAAACTTATAGAACAGCTTGGAGGTCAGGCGCTTAAGCGGCGAGGTACGGTAATTGGTTCGGCGACCAACCACCACCTTGGCGCCTGCTTTCCAGCGCTCCACGAATTGCGGCAGCAAATCCACGGGGTGCTGACCGTCGCCGTCCAGTGTAATAATTGCTTGGCCACGAGCCTTATGGATACCGGCAGTGGTAGCGATTTCTTTACCAAAGTTACGGGATAAACTCAACAATTTAGTGTGAGGGTTTTTGGCCACGAACTCTTCTATAACAGATACGGTGTTATCGGTGCTGCCGTCGTTGCAGTAGATAATCTCGTACGACTCGATGTCCATTTTTTGAAGCTCAGCCACCAGAGATTCATGAAACCGGGGAAGGCCAGCCGCCTCATTAAAAACAGGCACCACAACAGATAAGACCAATTGTTTGGAAGCGGACATTTATGACCTCAAGTATAACAGATATCGTTTCCTGTATACTCAGGTTATGTTTAAAAAGATTTTGTTTATTTTGGCCGGCGTCGTTGCTTTGTTGCTACTGGTCGAGATAATCGCCCTGTTGCAACTTAAATCACACCTGAAAAGCTACGCCGATTACTGGAAAAACCTGCCTAATTCCGGAAGCTTTACCTATGTTGCGCTGGGCGATTCGGCAGCGCAGGGGATTGGCGCCAGCAAACCGCAGTACGGCTATGTTGGCCTGCTGTCCAAGTACATTCAGGCACAAACTGGTCAAAAGGTCAGGGTAGTAAATTTGAGTGTTTCTGGAGCCAAAATAGAAGATGTGCTCGCTAAGCAGATCCCTCAACTTCAAAAGTATAAGGCCGACTTGGTTACGGTGGACATTGGCGCTAACGACGTTGCTGGCAAGTATAATTCAACGGATTTTGCTCGCAAATACGATCAGCTAGCGGCGGCTTTACCGGCTGGCACTATCGTGGGCAATACGCCGTACTTTGGCGGCCGAATTCGCCACAACACGCAGGCGCTCGATGCCAATAAGCACATTGCCGCCAGCGCTCAGAAGTACGACTTGCGAGTAGCCGATTTACAGACCGTCACGCGAGCGCATAATTCTTTGCGCGTCTACGCGCCCGATCTGTTTCATCCCAGCAATCAAGGCTATAAAAACTGGGCCACGGCCTACGAACATGCAATGAGTCAACCGTTCCTGCAGGTCACTGGCACGCCCAGACAGTAGCACCGCTTATGCTATACTGCGGTTATGAACACGCCATTTAACTGGCACAAGGCGCATAAAGCCTCGTTATCCCGGGGTGATCGGGCGGCCGATAAGCTGCGCAACGGCATGGGCAGCTGGGCATTCGTATTTTCGTTTCTGGTTTTTATGGGGATCTGGGCAGCGTTTAACACCTTGGCAGCCTTCCACAACTGGGACGAATATCCGTTTATTTTGCTGAACCTGTTTTTGTCGATGTTGGCCGGCTTGCAAGGCGCCATCCTGTTAATTGCCGCCAAACGTCAGGATGGCATCAGTGCCGCCATGGCCCAACACGACTATGACACCAACACCGAAGCCAAGAAAGAGATCGAGCGATTGATGGACCTCAACGAGCAGCAACTCAAACTTATCCAAGAGCTGCACAAAGAAGCTAAAGAACGCCGGCATTGATCACGCCTGGCCTGTATAAAAACTCACAGCCCCTTTTACAGGGGCTGATATGCTTATGATGTAAGTGAGATATAGAAGGAGACAGCTATGCCCCGCAGGCAACTTACGAAAAAGGTGACCCCGACTACCCGTGAGGGTGCTTGGTGGCGCCAGTATATGGTGTATTAGTCTTTTGGCACTTCGGCGAGCAGCTTGGCCTTGTGGTCGGCTATGGTGAGGTTTTTGCCGGTGAGGCTTCGAGGCCAGTATTTTTTGGCGCTGACCGATGATATTTCGATAGCGTAAAACAGCACCTGAGCTTGTAAATAGATCCAAAACAGCAAGCCAAGCGAGATGGCGAAGTAGCTATACAATGCATCCAGGCTCTTGAGTTCACGCGTTAACAGATACCCGCCGAGCGCTTGCAGTATCACCAGCCCCAGAGCTGCTACCACCGCACCCGAACGGATAGATTTTATCGGCACATGGCGCCGCAAACTGATGTAGAGCATCAGTGCATACAGCCAATACAGGATAACGATGTTAACTGCTATTGAGAGCAGCCGAAACAGCCAACCATGTCCGGCAGCCGCCGCCAGCCCGGCGCTCACCGAAGCCAGCAGGAATCCAAAGGCACCGATGATTATCAAACACAGGCTCTTGAGCGTGGATTTCGGGAAGCCATCACGCTGCGTTTTGGGCACATGCCAAATGTTTTGGACGCCGTGACGAAAGGCGTCGGCCACACCGCGGGTACCGTATATGGTTAACAGCAGACCGATCACCAGGGCAATGCCATTTTTGTGCAACGTATGGATATGCGACGACAGCTGGCTACCGAGCACCGGAAAATAATCGGTAACGCTACGGATAACGTCTTCTTGTAATTTTGGATGGCCGTCAGCCACGGTCGCCACCAGTGTCGTGAGCACTAGCAACAGGGGGAATAGCGCCAAATATGCATAATAGGTGAGCAGCGCCGCCTGGTAGCCGGCCTCGTCCTCTCCAAACTTCTTAATAACTGCATAGCTAAAGGCTAGCGGCCGATGCTTGCGCTGAATGTGATCAATCTTTTCGATGGTTTTTTCTAGTATGTTCATTTTTGCCTATTCTACTCCTGACATTACAGCACAATATGCACAGTTTATCCACCGAAAATCCACTCTGTTAGAAAGTTTACAGCTACTACCCAGCCATAAGCACAATAATGAGCGTACAAACATAAAAGGAGGATCACTATGTCTAGTGACGAAGCCGACCAGATAACAAATCAGTGGGAACAAAAGTGGACTCACAAACGTAAACGAACCTTTCTTGATCGCATGGAGCGAAAACTTAATAATAAGTATCGCTCAAACTACTAGCTTTTGTTTCAGCCCATCAAAAACCACCTCTGTTTGAGGTGGTTTTTTCTTGCTAGAAACGGATGCGGCGCATCAGATTATCGACAGCGTCGAAATGGAATTCGGCATAAGGGAGCTGCTCGCTGAGCACGTCGGCGATAGTGTCTTCGTCTTCGGCGGCAAAGTAGATGGTTATAAGGGGCGCAAAACGCTTGAGTGGCAGCAAAACGATGCTCGAAAAAGCGCCCTCATCAACAATCGAAAACGACCGAAAGGCCTCGTATGGGAAATGCTTTTCGCCAATTCCAACCCCCGTTGGAGTAAGACGGTAGGTGAGCTGCCGCGGTTTACGCGCCGCGTAGATGCCCATTAGGATGCCCGTCACAACCACCACTACCGATGATACGGCGTCGCGGGTGGCCAGATAAATAGCGGCGCTCAACAGCACCGCAACGCCGGCCAGCGACAGATACCAGTTGGCCGATTTTTCGTGCGCGGCAAACTCTGAGGCCGTCCAAGAGATGCTGGATTGATCATTGCTGAGCGTGAGGTCGCTCTGCGGGGGAAGTTGCTGGGCGAGTTCCGGGCTGGCGCTAACCACTGGTGGCGCTGGTGCGGGTTCTGGAGTTGGCTGAACAACAGGGGCAGGAGGGGCCGGCGCTGGTGCCGGTGGTGGCGCGGCTTGAGTTGGCGAAGCACCACCCGGCGTAATAATCTGACCTGGCTGCATGGCCTGGGGCGCGTCTTTGTCGGTGTCCGCCATCTAGTTTTGCTCCACCCCATAGAGAATCTCACTATGTTCTATCATAAGCGTATTGTACCTTACCGAGAGAGTCCACCGCAAACGCTCACCCTAAAGCGATTTGGGCGAAACAGACAAGAATGCTATAATCACCTCTGTTACGGAGAGGTGACCGAGTGGTTGAAGGTAGCAGTCTTGAAAACTGCCGTACCGGCAACGGTACCGAGGGTTCGAATCCCTCCCTCTCCGCCAAATGTAAAACTGCCGCTTGGCAGTTTTTTATTTCCTAGGAGGTTCAGGCAGCTGAAGACCGCCTTCGGCTATTCGAGTCCGCACTTCATGTAGCGGCATGTTACGAACACCATCCTGTCCCTCAATATGGACTGCAACTGTCGGTAATCCGCGCCGATTACTAAAAACATTGGTTACCATTCGGCGATGCGTTGCATCGGTGGGGTTGGTGAGTATTAAACCAGGGAAAAGCACTCCTTCGGGATCGCTGAAAGGGGTATGATTCGGGGAGATTTCTCGGTTTCTTATTGCCTCTTGGGCGCTCTTGGGCAAGTCGTAGTCTTCGGGTATAGGGCTAGTTGCCTCAGCAATAGGTGGAGCCTCAGACACGCTCGAGGGCCGACGGCCTTGTAAAAAAGATTCTCTTAGAGCCGCGGTTGTTGCCATGCGGGCAGCATGCTCAACAAGATGACCTTTTATAAGATTTTCTGAATCTGGTTTTGGTATTTCGCCCATACTTAAACATTAGCATATTATAGACATAAAGTCAATGTAGCAATTCAGCTTAGGGGGCGAGGAGGAGCACTGAGTTGCCAGGCTGGCGAACGGCGACGTGCCAGTGGGCTTTTTGGAGTAGGGGCACGAGGTTGGCGGAGTCGGCGTTGGATACCAGGGCGCAGCGGATGTTGTTGCGGGCGAAATCGGCTTTATAGTATTTTTTGGGGTTGTTGATAATCCGCTCGTAGCGCTCCATGTAGGGCTTCCAGGTGGGCATGCGGCCGTCGATGTAGACCAGCTGGCCGGGGACTTTCCAGATGAGGTAGCCGCCGTAATTGTAGCTGTTAAACAGATTGCCGTCGCAGCGGTGGTGTTGCAGATAGGCCACGGCCTGGGTGGGGTAGTTGGCTTCGCGGTTGGTTGACCACGAGTTGTAGCCGAGGTGCAGCGAGTAAACGAGTCCGCCAGCCAAGCCGGCGATAAGCAAGCTCAAAACGATTTTGCGCGAGCGGTCGAGCGGTCGAGGTATAGCGGCGGCAATTTTGGTTACGTAACCATCCAGCTCTTTAGTGCCGGAGACCACGAACAGCGGTAAATTGCGAGTGGCCGACAAAGCGGTTACGAATAACAGAGGTGTTGTGCCCAGCCAACGCCGCTTGTCGGTGCGGTCGAACGTACAAAAGCCGACGGTCCAAACCACGATAAAAAACCATGAGCCAGGAAGTACGGTGAAATAAGCCCATTCTCGGATTTGGTGGTGTATGGCCGGATCAAAAATAGTGCGGATTACTTCTTCGTAGATGCGCAGGCCGTAGGTGTTGCACAGTGTTGCTAGGGCGCAAATGACCAGCAAGGCGAGTGTTTTGCTGCGGCGCTCTTTGAGCACAAAGTACACAATGAGGCCAAGGCCGGCGATAAATCCAGCGTGTATGTTGGCCCAGATCACAAATAACAGAGGTAGCCACCAGCGTTTCTTGTACTGCGAGCTGCGCAGAATTTGCAGGGTGATTGCAAAAAACAGTACCGTCCAGCCCAGTGGTCGGACGCCGGCGTACGGTAAAACTGCGGTGGCCGCCGCCAAAAGCACGGTGACGCGGGCTCCGGCGCCGGCGACTAACAGCGCTAGCGACCAAATCACCCCATAGAACACAGACACAAGGTTGTAGCCGCCCCAGCCATAGATCAGTGACAAGATGACGTCGTTGCCCCATTCGTGGTTGATCCAGCGGAAGCTTTGGGCGGTGTATGTATAGATATCGTGCGCGGGGATGCCGTGAGCGCGAATGTAGTTGCCGGCTTGCAGGTGCCAGCCGAAATCGGGGTCCAGACGCTGCAGGGCAATGGCCGTAAAAACCACCAAAAGCACCATAAAAGCCACGATTTGTTGCAAGCGCGGATGCCTGCCCAGAAATAACCAGGCGTTTTTAAGCTTCTTGTAATTCATGGTGCGGTTCGGGATCTGTTGGCGGGGTGTCAATGATGCGCCATACCAGGCGAACGCTGAGCCAATAATTCCAGCTCATGGAGGCGACGATTCCCAGGAGATCAGCTGGCACGTACCACATACCCAACGCCTTGTAGCAAAACGAGAAAATCAGCCAGGCGATGGTGGCGCCGGCCAGGGCGACCAGATTGTAGCGGCCGAATTTGGCAATCTGGGCCGCAAGACTTGGCGAATTGTCTTCGCGGACTGAGCGGAACGTGAACCAGTGATTGAGGAAAAAGTTGGAGATGATGCTGGTTTCGAGGGCTACGGCGTAGGCTATCATAACTTCGGTATGTAGGGCGTTGACTAGCGTGATTAACACCGCCAAATTCACCAGCGTGCCGCTGGCGCCAACGGTGGCGAAGCGGATCATGCGACGCACCCGAGACTGCGGATTTAAACTGTAGGTCAGCCGTAGGAACTCAAGAATATCGTGCAACCCGAGCTTTGATACGCCATGATGTCGCTCATGAAAGGTAATAGGCACTTCGCGCACCACGAAGCCACGCTTGGCAAACTCATAGAGTAGGCTCACCTGAAACACATAGCCCGAGGCGGCGATATCGCGCAGCGGGATTGTCTCCAGGGCGGTGCGACGGATTGCTTTAAAGCCAGCCGTTAGGTCTTTGGTGTTGGTTTTTATATCTATAAAATGCTTAGCAACAAGATTGGCGATCATGCTGTTGAGCTGGCGGTGTCGGGCATATTCGGTGGTACCACCCTTGATGTAGCGCGAGCCGATCACGTAGTCGGCACCCTGTTCGAGCTGCCCCAGCATAGACGGAATAACCGCTGGGTCGTGCGACAGGTCGGCGTCCATCATGACTACAGCGAAATAGTTGCCGAGGCCCAGCCCGTATTCAAAACCGCGCACATAAGCACGGCCGAGACCGGCTTTGGTACCACTCAGTAGGTAAATGTGCTTATTGCGGCCCTGCAACTGGCGGACAATGTCGGCGGTGCCGTCAGGAGAAGTGTCGTCCACAAACAGCATGTCCGCGGCATAGGTTTTTTGTCCCGCGAAAACGTTACCAATAGCCGCAACCAGCGGCTTAATATTCTGCGCCTCATTGTAGGTTGGTATAACGATGAGTACGCGTCGCGGTAGGCTGTTTATCTTTTTCATGCCAATCTGCTTACTATTGTACGCCCATTGGGGCATTAATTATATAATGGTGACACCATGGACACGAGCAAAAAGGTAACTAGGACATCTGTAGAGAAATGCATCTGGATTGGGCTGCTGTGCACCGCCGTCCTGTTTGCGCTTACGCAACTTGTGGCTCAAATTACTCCGGCCAATCTTGGTGATATACCTGTATACCAACAGTATATGCACCTGATGCGCCAAGGGCAAATACCGTATCACGGACTTAACTTGGAATATCCGCCAGGTGTTCTACCATTTATTGTGTTGGCCACGCCAGTTGGCTGGCTATTTGGAGGGTCATATGCCGCCGGCTACATAGCGCTGACGTTCGCAGCGATAGCCGCATATTTCGGGCATCGATATTGGGTAGGGGGCCAGCGGGCCGTGCTGATTTCCGCGATGCTTTTTTTGCCGCTGCTCCAATTCTTTTTCTTTAATCTGGATATATTTGCCGTGCTGAGTCTGTATGGAGCGGTGTATGCCGTGCAGCAGAAGCGATATTCGTGGTCCGCGGCGCTATTTGCCATAAGCACACTCATTAAGGGCTACCCTGGTGTATGTTTACTAGGGTTATTCTGGATTATACCCGCCGCATATCGACGCCGTTACTTGAGCATTTTTGCGGGAATTATGGTGGCCGTGTTGCTACCGGTGGCGGTTCTGGCACCGCACGGGCTTTGGTATGCGATCACCTACCACACTGGGCGCCCTATAGAGTACGAGGCCACGGGCGGAGCTATCGGATTTTTGCTGCATTGGGCAGGACAGCCGCTGCAGATTTTCTTTAGTCACGGGTCCTGGTCGGTTATGTATACCGGCGAAAAAACGGTCGGTTTCTTGAGTTCAATCCTTCTGGCATTGAGTTTAGGGGCAATTAGCGGACTCGTGAAGCTCAATCGACTAGCAAAACAGCCGGCGCTTATCAGTCTATTACTTCTTACGGCGTACATGCTGCTCTTTAAGGTTGGGTCACCGCAATACTTTATAGCCATATTGATGCTTGCGCCGCTGGCCAGCACCGAGCTCACTGGTGCTAGCTACAAGCAGCTGCTGGCCTGGTGCCTGGGAACCGGCACCGTTATATGGCTGCTTTTCATCACGTTCTTTACAAAGGCCCGATTAGCCACCACCAGCTACGCCCCAATACTTGCCACATTGGCTACAGCTCGAGCTGTTTTATTGACTTGTATTGCGGCTTTTCTGATTGTTGCCCTCAAAACGCCTAAAGGGGTGCACAAGGGATAATTTACTGATATAATACAGCGTCGTCACCCCTGAATCCGGAGAGGTACCCAAGTGGCTGAAGGGGACGGTTTGCTAAATCGTTAGTGGGGCGCAAGTTCCAGCGAGGGTTCGAATCCCTCTCTCTCCGCCAGACTAAAATACCCCTGAAAAGGGGTATTTTAGATTTATGCCTGGGCAAACGTCAGGGCTTCAATCCTAGTTGCGCCGGCACTCCTCAGAACTATAGCGGCAGCTGAAACCGATGCTCCGGTAGTTAGAACATCGTCGATCAGGAGGATATGTCTATTTCGCACCGTTCTGGGCTTTTTGACTCTCAGTGCGCTTTCGAGCTGCCGCAAGCGCTCAGCGCGGGAAGCGCCAACTTGATGAGCTTGCCCCATTCGCACCAAACAATCGAGGTAGGGAAGCTTGGCTTGCCAGGCCAATTCCTTGGCTAGTAGCTTGGCTTGGTCGTAGCCGCGTTGGCGGACACGCGAGGTTGCGGTTGGCACGGGCACGACAACAAATTCAGAATTTTTTAAGAAATTAGTGTTCATAGCGATCATACGTTGAGCCATTATTTTTGCGGCAATTTGGACACCAGAGAACTTTACATGCCGTACCAGATCTTTGGCCACACCGCCGTACGCAGCAGCTGAACGAGCGGCCAACAGGGGAGTATTAGCGAGGCAATCCAGGCAGGTTTTGAAAGCTTCTGAGAAGTTATTACACCTGTAGCAACGCTCCAAGGCAGGCTGCAAGCTTTGCAGACAACTCGAGCACAACAACCCAGCTTCCAGCCCGCAGGCCAGACAATTGTGGGGCGCAAATCCAGCCAATAATCTGTCAATCAAACTCATGTTGTATTTAATGTGTTGTAAATAAAGGTTGCAGAAGTTGCACCAGGTTAACGACCTAAGCTATACTGCTACTAACACAAAAATGCAAGACTCTTACCCTAGTTTGTAAGTACTGCTAGGTAAATAATCACACTAACACGTGGAGGGTACACCATTATGGCGCGACGCAATCGCGACGACGATCTTTTGCTCGAAGAAGATGAATTAACCGCAGCATTTTTAGGCGATGAAGCAACATTGCCAGCTGAACCAGCTCAGCCAGCCGCAGCACCAGCTGTAGACGAAGATGAGTGGGACGATGACACCGTACCCGGCCAGCTAGCTGTAGACGTATACGAAACTCGAGAGAAGCTCGTTGTAAAAGCTCGCACCGCCGGCGTCAACAAGAACGACCTGGATGTTAGCATCTCTGACAACCAGCTCACTATTCGTGGCACTTTGAGCTCCGGCACCGAAGACGGGGTAGAGAACTACTTCTTGCAAGAATGCTACTGGGGCGAGTTTAGCCGCACTATCGCGCTGCCTGTACCTGTCAAAGAAGAAGAAATCGAAGCCGTTTTGAAAGATGGCGTACTTACGATTAGCTTTGGCAAAGTCCAGCAGGACACCGTTAAGAAGATTCAAGTCCTCTAGGGCACGAGCCTTCGCCTTAAAAAGACCTCTCATGGAGGTCTTTTTTGTTTCTACACGCCTCGGCTAATACCCTTCATGCGACGGTGTGGCATATATGCTACATTCCTAAGCATTGTGTAACTGAATCTAGCGATAAAAAATAACCCCTCGGGAAGAGGGGTTATTAAAATAGCCTAGAAAGCTGGGCTAAACGCCGCTGCCGGTGAAACCGCTCTGCGAAGCAGTATTCAACACGTAGTGCACAATAAACTGCGCTAGGGCCACGATAATCAGTCCAACAATGGCGTAAATAAGCGTGTTTTTGGCATTGCCAACGCTACCACTATCACCGCCAGAGGTGATATAGCGGAAGCCGCCATAGATGATCATGATGACCGCTACGATACCGACAATGATCGAGAAAATATTAACGATCTTGGAGGCCAAGCCACTGAGGTCATTATTGCCACTACCAGCGGTACCGCACGCTTGGTTACCTGAAGTGGCTGCCGTGCCATTAGTTGCCTGGTTGGTACCATTACACAAACTCTGGACAATATCCGCCGAAGCAGTTGCAGCCATGGCTGGGGCAAACATGGTAAAGCCCATCATAGCAATTACGAGAAATCTTTTAATTTTTTGAATCATACGTACCTTTCTTTAACGTTAGTTTACTTATAGCATAGGCGGCGGGGTTGCCGCAACCTTATTACGCTTATATTTACTTGACCGCCTGGTTAATCACAAAGTGAACCAGGAACTGAGCAAGCGCGGCCACCGCAACACCGACCAAAGCATACACCAGGGCATTTTTGGCGCCGCTGACCTTACCGGCATCGCCGCCAGAGGTAATGAAGCGCATGCCGGAAATAATAATCATGATGATTGCAATAATGCCGGCAATGTAGCTAATCAGGGAAACAATATTGGCTATAAGGTCTGTAACAGCGCTGCCGTTGGTACTGCAGTCTTGACTGCTTCCAACCTGGTCTATGCCGGCACAGGCATCGCTTTTGAGGCTGGCCACCACATGCACGGGCTCCAGCGCTGCAACAGGCTGCGTATTCATGCCTGCCAACCCAATGAGGCCGAGCAGTGCGAAGGTTGTAATCAAAAATCGTCTCATAATGTCTCCTATACGTTTTTAAGTGCAAATACTACGATTGCCTGGGCCAGGGCAACAACAACAATACCAATTAGCGAATACACCAGGCCCGCCCGGGCTGAAGCCACCTTGCTGCCTTCGCCGCCAGAGGTCATAATGCGGATACTACTGATTAGTAGGCCTATAATGGCTGCAAAGCCGACGATCAGCGACAGCAAGTTAATAGCACCTTTAAGAATCTGGACAACGGGATTCTTGGCGTCGCTCGCCCCGTACTTCTTAACGTCGGTGCAAACACCTGGTGCGTTGGTGCCGCTGGTATTGGCATTGGTTTGGTACTTGCCACAGGTGTTATTAAATATATCTACGGCACCGGCCTGTCCTGGAAGCGCCAACGCGGGCACGCTGAGCAGCAGTGTAAACGAGATAAGTGCAAGAATCCGCCTCATTTCAGGTTCCCCAATGCTAGCGTTACAATCGCTTCGGCCGAAATAGCGATAATAAGCCCGATGACAGCGTAAATGATGGTGTTACGGGCCTTGGCCACATCTTGGGGATTGCCTTGGGCTGTAATAAAACGCAGACCGGCAATCACAATCATCAGCACCGCCAGGGCACCGAGTATGGCAAACACGATTGTCAGAATATCCTGGATGGTGGACTTGTCGGCGTGCGCCTGAGGTAGATTTGTATGGTAGTCATTGGTGTTGATTATTTTGGCAACCTGGGTCAGCGATATCATGAGATGCTCCCCGCGATAAAGCTAATAATAGCCGCGGCCATAATAGAAATAGCCAACCCCACCAGGGCGTTTACGACAGTACCTTTAGCGCGGCTGGTCTTGTCCGGCTCACCCTCGCTGGTTATATAAGAAATGCCGCCGTAGATAACCGCTCCAATTGCCGCAATCGCCACAATTCTCAGCAAAATACCGATAACGGCGGCCACGATCAGCCAAATATCGTTAATGCCACCGATGTGTGGCACCTGGTCGCACACCAAACTTGAGCTGGAATTACTGGGGTCGCTATGGATATATTCACCGTCTAGATACTGGAACCAAGTAGGAAATCCCAGGAAGCCGCCATGTGAAAGAGGGCAAGTATCACCGGCACTGGCTGCTCCAAAAAATTGCGTAAAGTTGAGTAGGTTGGTAATCATGGGTTTAATATCTGTCCTGGTATTAGATAATTAAGTATAGCGTACGCAAACAGGAAAATAACCAGCGCGAACACCACGCTGCGGAGGCGGTTGACCGCCATGGCCGTGGACTGCGGATCACCGCGCGACAGGGTATATTGCAATCCGCCCCAAACCAGCGATCCGATCAGGACCAGGCCGGCACCGTTAGACAGGAAGCGGATAACCGCAAACGCCAGATCGAGCATAGCTGGCCCTTGGTGTGAACAACCAAAATTAATGGCCGTGCTGATATCTTGATTGGTAGCAGGATCGCCACAAGAGTACTTGCCGTGGGTGTTGCCAAGACTGTAACTGCCCGAAGGGGAAGCGGCAGCTATG
This sequence comes from Saccharimonadales bacterium (SeqCode), assembly GCA_036384495.1. Classification (GTDB taxonomy): domain Bacteria; phylum Patescibacteriota; class Saccharimonadia; order Saccharimonadales; family UBA4665; genus JAQGHB01. The sequence goes on along the minus strand of DASVMD010000065.1, from coordinate 2,076 downwards.
GCAGTGTCATAGGCATCGCAATCGGCTTGCAGTCTGTTTATGCCCCTGTCGCATATCGCTTTAACGGCCTTATCCTGCTTTGCTTGAGTAGATGATATGCGGCAATTTGTCTGATACAAATCTCCGTCCGAGATTTTTTTGAGGTCCTGGCAGAGTTTGACGTATTCATCATTACCGTTTGGCAGGGTTAGAATCGTGTTATTGTCGGCATACACAGCAGGTGCGGCAGCTATGGATATCAAAGTCGCTAGCGCCAGGACAAACGGGCTGATACGAAAAATTCTTTTAAGTTGTGTGTGCATGTTTATGTATTACGCTTGCTTATGGCTGCTATTATGCAAGCCGAAAAAGAAAAATGCAACCACAATCAGTTTTTACGTATGTGATATAGTAGACGTAAAAGACATCAAAATATGAAACGTCGTTTATTATACTTATTGCCTCTCGCAGCCATATTCTTATCGCTGATCTCTACTAGCATACCTCTGGTGGCAAGCGCCAACGCCCCAACAGATGGCCCACGAGCAAATATAACGCTCACCGGTACTAGTACCCCGCAGTCTTACTCAGTCAAGGGCACCCTCGGCACGTCGACTAACATTAAGTTTTCTTATGACTCCGCGCAAAAGATTTGGTATTCGGAGAAAATACCAGGCGTAGGGCAGGGTTGTGCCAACAATACTATTAAGGCCACAAATGATCTTCATGTCTCCATAAGCATATCCGGAAAAAGCGCTGCCGATCCGTTTGTTATGAATTTCTGCGACCACGGCAGCAATATAATTCCAAAGAGCGTGGCCGTGACTAGCGCTCAGGGCGCTGCCGACCCCGCAACATTCTCGGGCAAAGTAACCTACAAAGACGACAATGACAAGAGCCAACCTGTCCAAAGCAGCGCCACAGGGCTACTAAAAAGCGATTCACATACCTACAATCTAACTTTTGACGATAATGGCAATATACACAAAATTGACGTCGCCCCCGGAACATACACTTTAACCGTCGATTACGCAGTACCTGGCGGCCAAAACCAGAACTACACCAAGGACAATATCGTTATCAGAGCAGGGCAAGATTTTGTCTTAACCGGTGCCGTGGCCGGCAACAGCGCCAACGGCAACAGTACCGGCAGCGACCCTAATGGTGGTGGGACTGGTCCCACCTCGCCAAGCTGTGAAGCAACAGGTGAACCATTTAATGCTGCCTGGGCACTTTGCCCCATATTTAATATGGTTGCTGGAGCGTCTGATTTCCTCTTTAAGGAAATCGTATCACCCCTACTAACCACCTCACCTCTCAGCACCGATTCGAGCGATCCAATGTACCAGGCGTGGTCAAACTTCAGGATATACGGCAACATCTTTTTAGTGATTGCGCTGCTCGTGGTGGTTTTTGGACAGGGAATTGGCGGCGGCATTATCGAACCGTATACCGCCAAAAAAGTATTGCCTAGATTGGTTATCGCAACTATTCTTATTAACCTATCGATATACATTGTGGCTGGACTCGTGGATATTACGAATATTATCGGAGGTAGTCTTGGGACTGTTATTACCGCGCCGCTCAAGGATGCAGGGGCTTTTAAAATTACACCGAGTGGCGTGCAGTCAGATCTTGTTTTCGCTGGTACGGCTGCCGCTGGAATCGGCGCTTGGCTTATAGGCGTAGTGTTTATCCCCGCAAATTCGGCTTTCTTTAGCCATGCAACACTATTTATAGGCCTATTTATTGCAATGCCCGTTATATTGGGCCTATTAGCAGCTTTTATAACGCTTATACTTCGCCAAGCACTGATTTTGGCACTGGTGTTAGTAAGTCCGGTAGCTTTCGCCTTATATTGCCTCCCGAATACCCAACAATATTTCCGGCGATGGTGGGACCTTTTACTTCAAACGCTGATAGTCTATCCGATAGTGATTGTCTTTTTTGCAGTGTCTGACGTATTAAGCGTGACGGTACTACGATGAACGGGGGCAACGATCCGCTCAAATTAGTCATCTCGTTTGTGCTGCAGTTTTTGCCGCTTCTTATGATTCCGTATGCTTTCCGGCTAGCTGGCGGTTTGCTCGGTAGGGC
>DASVMD010000064.1:0-7644 GCA_036384495.1 Saccharimonadales bacterium (SeqCode) | reverse complement strand
ATGGTTGGCCACTGGCATGGCGCGCGGTCACTCCGGCCAAAAACGGTGACGTTTTGCCAACAGTCAATGTGGGCGAAGATAGTTTAGTAGACAGCGAAAAGCTCATTCTTAACTTGTTAATCTTTGGCTCCATAACAACCGTATTGCTGCTAGCGACAAGCACACTAGAAAGACGCCAATGAGGATTATAGGCATTGATCCTGGCACCGGCATTCTCGGTTTTGGGGTTATTGACATTGAAAAGGGCAAGCCGTCATTGGTAGATGCAGGCGTGATTAGAACGCCGGTCAAAGAAGACGATGCCGTCCGCCTGCTGACTATTTACGAAGAACTGACGCAGATTATTAAAGAGACCAAGCCCAAACATATGTCGGTTGAAAGGCTATTTTTTGCCCGTAACGTGACAACGGCTATGACGGTATCACAGGCGCGCGGTGTGGTGCTTTTATGCGGCATGCAAGCGGGGATGACAATCCACGAGTATACGCCAATGCAAATCAAGCAGGCGCTCACCGGCTACGGCAAGGCCGAAAAAAAGCAGATCCAAGAAATGGTGCGCGTGATTTTGCAGCTCAAAGAAATCCCGCGCCCTGACGATGCCGCCGACGCACTTGCGGCGGCTATTACTCACTCCATGACTGTGCGATAATAGCAGCATGATAGTCACACTTTCGGGAGTAGTCAGCGAGAAGCTGGCGGATATAGTTGTACTGGACGTGCAGGGCGTTGGATATGGGCTTAACGTCACCACCGAAGATCACGGACGACTCGTGGTTGGAGAACCAGCAAAGGTTTACGTGTACGAGCACATTCGTGAGCAGTCCCATGATTTATTCGGATTTTTAACTCGCGACACCAAGGCTTTATTTGAACAGTTATTAGGTGTAAACGGCATTGGTCCTAAAATGGCACTTAACATGTTAAGTATTGGCACTGCAACAGATGTAAAACAAGCAATTGCCTCGGGCGATGTCAAGTTCATCCAGCAAGCAAATGGTGTTGGAAAACGGGTTGCCGAACGAGTAGTTGTGGAGCTCAAGGACAAGGTAGGTTTGGCGGGCGTTGATTTGGCATCTACCGGCATGCTGCAGTCCGAAAACGTACAGCTTGGCGACGAGGCCGTGGCTGCGTTAGTCGCTCTTGGATATACCCCGGCTGACGCCGTCGCCGCGCTCCAAAAAATTGATCCTGAACTGTCAATCGAAGAGCGCATAAAATTAGCACTGAAAGGCTAATCAAGCCAGAATTTCGACCATTCCGCTCATGTATGCTGGTATAATGAGTGGTAATGATTGATCGCATTGTAGACGCTAAGGCCGACGACACCGACGTGGCTCAAGAAGTCGAACTGGAAGTTACGCTTCGGCCGCGAGATTTCGCTAGCTACACTGGGCAGACGCGGCTCAAGCAAAATCTGCAACTAGCGATTGATGCCGCTAAAAAACGCGGTGAGCCACTCGACCACATCTTGTTACACGGCCCGCCGGGGCTTGGAAAAACTACCATGGCCAGCGTTATTGCGCACGAAATGGGCGCTCAGATTCGTATTACCAGCGGGCCGGCAATTGAGCGCGCTGGGGATCTCGCCAGTTTGCTGACCAACTTACAAGACGGTGACATCCTTTTTATAGATGAAATTCACCGCCTAAATCGTAGCGTCGAAGAAGTTCTATACAGCGCCATGGAAGACTTCAAGCTCGATATTATGCTGGGCAAGGGGCCAAGCGCCCGGTCGCTCAGGCTGGATTTACCGAAGTTCACGATCATTGGTGCCACAACGCGAACCGGTGCTCTAGCCGCGCCGCTCAGAGACCGATTTGGTATGATTAACCGTCTGGAATTCTACAAACCCGACGAAATCCAGCAAATTATTGAACGCGCCGCCCAAATCCTTAACGTTAAAATCGATAAACCGGCAGCCGCAGAGCTAGCAACCAGGGCGCGCCTCACACCGCGTATCGCCAACAGACTGCTTAAGCGCGTCCGCGACTATGCCGATGTTAATGGTGATGGTATTATCGACACGGCGCTTACCTACAAAGCCCTCAAGCTGTTAGATATCGACGAACTCGGCCTCGACACTTCCGACCGCATGCTGCTGGCGGCCATCATCGAAAACTATAAAGGCGGTCCGGTGGGCGTAGAAACGCTGGCGGCCATCACCGCCGAAGAGCGCAGCACCATCGAAGATTTTTATGAACCCTATCTTATGCAAATCGGCCTCTTAGAGCGAACGCCGCGCGGCCGTAAAGTCACCCACAAAACCTACGAACATCTCGGCAAGCAGCCGCATCCTGACAGTCCTCAATCGGCCCTGCTATAATAGACGCATATGAGTTCCAAAGACCAAGATAAAAAACCGCCAATGGGGGCCAATAACCCCTTGGCCGTGATGCAGGAGGGCGAGCAGGTGCTGTGCGATCTCAAGCGTCACCCGATCGGTATTTTTGGCATCTATGCTCTGGCTGGCATATTACTCATCGTCTTGGCAGTAATCGCTTTTGTAGTGATTCCTGGCGGGGCTGACTCAGCAAGTCGCAGTAAGGCCACGGGGGTTGCAGCTCTGGGTTTTTTGGTGGTCGCCGTGCTAACACTCGTGTTCGTATATATTGCGAACATCGTGTATTGGGGCAATCGCTGGATTGTGACCAGTGATAGCATCACCCAGGTGCTTCAGACCGGACTTTTCCATAAGCAATCCAGCCAGTTATCGCTTGGTAATTTGGAAGATGTTACGGTTGAGCAAATTGGCATACTGCCAAGGATGTTCAATTATGGCACCCTTAAGGCTGAGACTGCTGGTGAGCGCAGTAAGTTCATGTTTATTTATACGCCAAATCCTAACAGTGAAGCCCAAAAAATCCTGGCTGCACGTGAGCAGTTTGAATTGGGACATCGCGGTGGCAAAGTCTTGCCTCGAGCAGGTCAATCGCAAAGCACTCCTGCGGCCGATAGCTCAACAATCGACAGCTACGAAATCCCGTCCTAGCCTACTGGAACGGATTGTTGCGGGCCTGGTCGAACAGAGTCTGAACACTCACGCTGTTATCTTGGAGTGATTGCAGTTGCTGTATAGTGTCTTGATCGATATGGGGCACCCGTGCTGCTTTGACCTGACTGGTAACGGCGTCGCTAGACGGCTGCGTATTATTGAGAGTTTGGACGCGCAGCAGCACAAAACCGTACAGCGCAGCGACAAATACTAGGAATAATGGCAGGCTATAGCTTCGCAGACGTCGTCCGAAATTGGCGGCCGCCTCTAGCGTGCTTTTGGGATTGAACGATAGCTCTTTACTCATGGTTTTATGTACTCGTTTAGGCTCAATGAAAATGATACGCGGTTACGGTCGGTGGCGCTCGGTGCAATAGATATATTGCCGACCTGTGCGGTTCGGCGGTTGTGCTCCAGATCGCTCAAAAAGTTAATAAACTGATCGTACGGTACTGGCTTGGTGGGGTCGCCGGTGATGGTAATTGGTAGTTCGTAAACACCAGGTATGTTCTTGACGGGCGTGAGCTGTGATAGCCCGTTGGCCTTACTGTTAAGCGAGGTGCTTGGTTTTGCCGAGCTGCCAATTGCACCACTACCCAGCGTGGAAGCAGGGAAAGTTACATTAGCTAGGGTTACACTGTTGTCGTCGGCAATGTTGACAATTTGGCGCACGGCCTCAGCCTGGTTTTTGTCTTCTGGTACCACGGCATCGGCAATTTTTTGGAGATCAGTGTAGGTGGACAAGTCCTTTTTGGCCTTAATGAGGCTGGTTTGTTCCTGGTTTAGCGCCTGGTCTTTAGCTTTGAGGCCGGTCAAGGTGCTAGCGCGGCTGGTGAGCAACTTGTTGGTGCCGTAGGTGCCGGCAATCAATGCCACCAATAACAGGCAAATGCTACCGATAAGTACATAGTAAAGTCGTTTGCTACTCATGGCGTTACCTTGCTGTTAATAAATAAGAAGGGGTTATTCTGTGCGAACAGGGCGCGGATATTAACAGTGCAGGGGTATTTACTGTCTTGGGCGCTGGCGGGGTCGACACAGGTTATGCTTACCAGATCGGCCTTGCTGAAAATCTTGTTTTTGGGATCAGCCAGGTTTACCTGAGCTTGGGTGGCGGTTTTATAGTCGGTGGCCACTGCGGTAATATCGATGCCGCCCTGCGTTTGGGCAATGGTCAGGCCGGTTAAATTGGCGTTTTGAGGCATGGCTGCACCGATTTGCTTAATGAGCTGCGAAAACAGCACCTCTTGGCCGAGGACCTTAACGACCAGCTTAAAGCTATTGCTCATGTCCTGGATCTTCTTTTGAGTACCGGCGTATGATTCTTGCTTAAAGGTGTCTTCGGTGGTGCTGATGCGGTGGTTATAGTCATCCGTTGATTGCTTGAGCGTAAGCATACCGTAGGTAGATAAGCCTCCGAGCCCTAGCAGTGCCACCAAAGACAAAACTACCCAGCGCCGCAGCACAACATTGCGTCGGGCGTAGGAGTAGCCATCTTTCATTTCCGGCGGCAGTAAGTTTATCATGGCGTAAATAACTCCGTTGGCGCTGCCAGACTGAGGCCGGCAACGGTCGCATACATGGGGTGGTCAGCGGCATCTGGTGCTTTTAGCCCCTTATAGCTTAGATATTCCCAGGGGTCGCAGTGGCGAACGGCCAGGCGCAGTCCATCGGTTAGGTATTCGCTGAGACCAGGCATATTGGCGCCGCCGCCCAGTGTAATAATTTGGCCGATTGGTCGGTCGGCACCGTAACGCTCTTCGTAATAGCGAATCATGCGCCGAATTTCTTTAACGATGCGCGCCAGGGTAGGCTCCAGGGCTTGCACGATCTCGGCCTGTTTTTTGCTGGCGCCAAGACCGTAGCGGGTTTTAATGAGGCCCGCTTCCTCGGCGCTGACACCTAATTTCTTTTGAATCGAATCAGTAAAGTTGACGCCGCCGCCTTGCACGGTGCCGGTCACTAGCATCTGTTTATCAAAAATGCTGATATCGGCCGACATCGAGCCAAAGTCGATAATAAAACTGGCGATATCACTCTGTTTGTCGAGTGAAAACAGGCGGCCTGAGGAGCTCAGCGTAGGCTCAATTAACACTGTTTCCAGGCCGATAATTTGCGCCAGTTCCAGATATGAATCAACGATGGTTCGAGGTATGGCCACAATAAATAACTCCGTAGAATCGACCGTTTGACGGATTATTTCATAGTCTAGATACAACTCTTCGAGCGGCATAGAAATATACTGCTCTGCCTCTAGCTCAACGGCTTCTTTAATTTCACCGGGCTTTAGTTTTGGCAGGCTAACCGACCGCGTAAACATACGATAGGCCGGAATGGCAATGGCCACGCGGCGGGTGGTGATATCACCTACTAGGTGGCCATCAAACAGCTGGCGCGCCGCCTTGGCAATGACCTCAGGCCTAGCAATAACGCCATCTTTTTGAGCGCTTTTATCAAAAGTCGTAAAGCCGTAACCAATAACGCGTGGCTTGTACTGCTTGGCTCCAGCTTTACCGACAGGCTGATCGACCTGCATCACCTTAAGCGAGCCATGCCCAATATCTAAGCCAAAGAGCGGTTTGTCGTGGAAAAAATTGGATATGTTTGCTGTTTTCATTCAGGTCGCCCACCTAGGCATAAGAACTTTCCTTTAGTATACCAAAAAGACCCGGATAACCGGGTCTTTTTATGAGTAACGTGCTGGCGACTTAGTCTAAGTTACTCTTCACGTACTTGTCTTGACCGTTTACGGTGCCTTCGTACTTAGCGATTAAGCTGTACTTGGCACAGGTTGTGTCATCGCTTTCACAGCTTGCGCCGTTGCTGTCGGTGACGTTGTAGGTGTAAACCTTAGCCGTGCCGTTCGCAGAACCAGTGATCATCTGGTCGCTGTTCGTAGGGCTCGAAGGATCGATCAAGGCGTTCTTGTCGAGGCTCTTCATGTGATCCTTGACCCAAACTGGGGCTCCGGTACCGGTATCAGCCGTACCTTGCATGTCCTTGAGGCTTGGATAGTAGCCATTGTCCTGGAAGAAAGCTTCCAGCTGTGTCTGAATAGCTTGAATATCCGTCTGGCGCTTGCTGTTACGTGCTTTTTGTTGGATGCCGCTGTAGGTAGTTATGACGAGCAACGCCAAAATACCGATTACGACGATTACGATCAAGAGTTCCACGATAGTGAAACCTTGATTTCGCTTCTTGAGAGAGATCATGAGGACCCACCCTTCTGATTTATTTTTTTATACTGATGATCTTTGCATACAACAGATGTATGAAGTATCTGCGCATAATTATAACCATAAGCGTGGTGAAATCAAGCTTGTTGTGGATAAATCTTAAAAATTTATTAACTGCCGATGTTCTTGGACAGGTTAGCGATTGGCCCCATGACAGAGGCGGCAATCAGGCCGACGCCGGCACCCAAGAAAATGATCATAATAGGCTCAATAATGGCCGCCAGGCCGTCAATTAACACCGTGACTTCTTCTTCGTAGAAATCGGCGATTTTAGTAAGTACCGTATCGATTTGACCGGTTTCTTCGCCAACTGCTAACATCTGGGCAACAATTGGCGGGAAATGCTTACTTTGGCTGATCGGCTCAGAGAGTTGCTTGCCATTTTTAACCTCTTGGGCAGCGGCTTTGAGCTCCTCTTCGATAACTTTGTTGCCAAGAGCTGCACCAGTGACTGCCAGGGCATCCAGAACGCTCACACCGGCTCCCATTAAAGAGGCAAAAGTGCGCGAAAAACGAGCGATCGCTACCTTTAAAATCACCGTTTTCACCACCGGTATCCGTAGTAACAAGGCATGGAATTTATATTTTCCGGATGGCGTTTTAATATAACGCAAGCCGTAAAACACGCCAACGCCGATCACGGCAACAATAAATATCAGGTTTGGTATTGGCCCGACGATGGATTTGGTGCAAAACTGACTAATATTGAGCATCGCCTGCGTGTAGACCGGCAATTTGGCGTTCGGGCCGCCCAGGCTGGTTAAGATGCCGCCCAGCTTAGGCACGATAAACAGCATAATACCGAAGAAGGCGATCACCGTAATGCCCAAAATCACAATCGGATACATCATGGCGCTCTTGATTTTCTTGCGGATGCTGGCGTCTTGCTCCACCTGCGTGGCTAGGCGCTTTAGAATGTCGTCCAAAATACCGCCCTCTTCACCGGCCCGAACCATATTTACATAGACTTCGGAAAATACGTTCGGGAACTTAGCAAAGGCGTCGCCGAGTGGCATGCCGCTCTCTATATCTTTGGTAATACTTCCTAGCACTTCGCGCATGTACGGACTGGCTGAGTCGTCCTGTAGGGCTGCCATTGATCGAGCCAGTGGTACGCCGGCCGAAATCATGGTAGACAGCTGGCGGGTAAAAATCACCAGATCGTTCAGTTTGATCTTTTTCTTGGGCCCAAACAGACTTTTACCGTTTTTACCACCCTTGGCTTTATTGATTACGGCAGGTCGGAGCCCCTGCTTATGAAGCAGCGAAACCAACGCCTGTTTGTTAGCGGCCTCGGCGGTGCCGGAAACGGTTTTACCCTCTTTATTGGTGGCTTTGTAGGAAAATTGCATAGCTATTCTTGGGCGGTAACGCGCAGTACTTCTTCGATGGTAGTTTCGCCGCGCAGGGCTTTAA
>DASVMD010000063.1:0-2796 GCA_036384495.1 Saccharimonadales bacterium (SeqCode) | reverse complement strand
CAATGGGCGTTATCTCTTCCCTGTTTTGCCGATTATTTTTTTGTATGGGGCGCTCGCATGGCGGGAGCTGCTCGGCAAGTCACGGCTAAAGTTGGCCGTGGCTGGAGTGGCTATTGTGAGCCTCTTGTGGGGCGGCGGCGCGCTGACCTATATTTTGCGTAGTAACGATACCTGGTACTGGCCACATAGCGTGCTGCGCGGCGCAAATCACTCATTGCAAAATGCCCTTGGCCCGATCACGCCTGGCTACAAAGACCCCATCGCGTTTATGCATCACCGCTACTAGCGTTTGTCGAAACGTTGGCGCTTGGTGAGCTCCAGATTGTCTTCGATTAAAATGCGGTTGGTGCGGATTAGGTCGGCGATAATGTTGAGCACCAGGCACAAAAATGCTGAAATCATCAGGAGTGAACCGATTAGCAGCGATTGAATGTGGCCGCGGGTGGTGCCTTCTTGCAGGCTAAAATAAGCAAAGCGGGCGAATGGAACCAGTCCGAGCACAAATAGCGCCGCGCCGAGCGTTCCAAACACCATGTAGGGTTTGTACATAACGTAGGCGCGAATGATGACCACCGCCGACTTGCGAACATGCTCGCCGGTGGTTTTAAAGAGGCGTGACTCGCGTAGCTTGGGATTGGTATCCACGGGAATACTGACGATGCTGAGACCCTTGTTGCCGGCCTGGATAATGGTTTCCGTGCAGTAACTAAAGCGTGTGATGGTATTAAGGCGCAGCAGTGACTCGCGGCTGTAAGCCCGGAAGCCGCTGGCGGCGTCCGGTAGATTGGTACCAGCTGCCTTATTGACCACCGCGCTGCCTAATTTTTGAAGCAGCTTTTTACCTCTTGAGAAGTGCTCTATGAGGTGCGTTTGGCGGTCGGCAATAACAATATCGGCTTTGCCGTGCACGATGGGTTGCACGAGATCGGCAATGCGATCTTGCGGGTATTGGTTATCACCATCGGTGTTAACGACAATATCGGCGCCGAGCTCGAGTGCCTTTAAGACGCCGTCATGGAACGAGCGGCCCAGGCCCTGATTACGAGCATGTCTCACAAAATGTTTCACACCGTGCTGCTTGGCAACTTCTATAGTTTTATCGGTGGAGCCGTCATCAATCACAAGTACCAGAATCTCATCGATACCCGGAATGCTTTTAGGGATGCTCTGCAGTACGAGCGGTAAGGTTGCCTCTTCGTTAAGGCATGGAATTTGAACGACTAATTTCATATGCTGCCAGTATAGCTTACAGAGGTCAGAAAAGATAGCCTAGTTGGATTGGGTGCTGTCATCGCCGCCGCCGGCTGCAGGGCCGCCGCCAAAGCTTGGGTTGAGCAAGATGCGCGTCGCTGTGGTGCTTGTGGAGCTACTCGTAGAGATGAGCACGGTATCTCCGATTTTGATATCGCTGGCAGTAGCCGCCGCGCCGTTACTCGTAACAGAGGTAGAGCTGTCAATAGTGTAGGTTTTGGAGGTGCCGGAGCGCTGATCTTGCACAGTGATGCTGGTGTCGCTCACTGCGGTGACGCTACCCAGGCTGCCGTTCATGCGGCGTTGGCCGAAGCCGCCTGGGCCGTCCGCGAAGCGGCTTTGTGCGGTGGAACTGGCGGTGTCGCCGTGATGTTTCTGGTATGCTACGCCTCCAAAAAATCCAGCCGCCGCGATAATTACGGCGCCAACAACTGCCAAAACAACTGGCTTCGGGGTGGCAGGCTTTGCGCGGGATTTGCTGGTTACAAATGGTTCTTCGGCCATTATTTTTTTCCTTTCTGGAGTTTGCCATCTTGTAGCTTAAAGGTGATGTCGGTTTTTCCGGCGATACTCAGGTCATGCGTGACAGTAATGATGGTGGTGTTTTCGCTCTTGGCCAGGCCGTGCAGCAGATCAAAAATCATTTTGCCGGTTTGGCTGTCGAGGTTGCCGGTCGGTTCATCAGCCAAGATTAGCTGCGGTTTATTGGCTAGGGCGCGAGCAATGGCTACACGTTGTTGCTGGCCGCCGCTCAGCTTGCCGGGTTTACGGAGCATCTGGTCTGGCTCGAACCCTACTTGTTCCAGTAGCTTTACGGCCCGGTCGCGCCGCTGGCTTTTTGGCAAGCCGGCAAACTCCATGGGCAGGATCACATTTTCCAGTGCCGATAAATTGGGTACCAGGTTGTAACCCTGGAAGACAAAGCCAATGGTGTGGCAGCGGTACTTAATGAGCGCGCGATCGTGCATTTTGGTAATATCCTGATCGCCAACAGTAATGCTTCCGCCGGTGGGTGCATCAAGCGCGCCGAGCAGACTGAGCAGTGTGCTTTTGCCACTACCGCTCTTGCCTATAATGCTGGCAAACTGCCCGTCCGGCACGCTAAAGCTGATGCCGTCCACGGCCTTGACCGTGGTATCGCCCGATTGGAAACTTTTCTTGAGATCTTTTACTTCTAACATGGCTCCTCCTTTATTCGACTCTCATGACTTCGGCTGGTCGGATTTTTGCAATGAAGAACGAGGCCAGCGCGCTACCAATAATGGCAATGACGATGGCCGCCCCCAGTCCGTACAAAATGATGTCCCAGCCTACCGCGGCGTGAATGTTACTGAGACTGCGGCCGAATCCGCCGCCAAAACCTCGTCCTGGTGCGGCCATCATACGGCCGCCTTGCACACTATTTGAACTGTTGGTTACGAGTAGATTGGTAATCGGATTAGCTGCGGCTACGCCGAGCATGATGCCGATGAAAGCTCCCAGCACAGTTAAGGTGACCGCCTCCACGCTGAACTGCCCTACCACTTTCACGTTGCTGGCACCGAT
>DASVMD010000062.1:0-8140 GCA_036384495.1 Saccharimonadales bacterium (SeqCode) | reverse complement strand
GTCATCGCTTTGGCATTGAGTGCATTTCATGCTGCCTCCTTACCATCCAAGACCCGACCACGAAACACCCATTTCGCACACATTTTGTATGCGGAAATTAGGCTGATTTTCCTATCTGTCGAGCACTTTTTTGGTTATTTTTACGCTTAATGTGCTCACACCGTATGTTGTTATTTTTCCACATATAGTGGTGTGTTCTTCTAATATAGCCCTAGCTGTAGCGTTTTGCAAGCAATTAACGCTGTATTAATTAATACGGCCTTACCGGAGATAGACACCTGAATATTCCATCTCCAGTCGCGAGCCCGCGAGGCCTTGCTGCGCTCGGCCTGCTCCCGGGATTAGCTCCTTTACGCTGGAATACTCAGGTGTCTATTTTCCCGCTTTTTCGCTGTTTCCAGCTCATCAGCATGAGGCATACACTCATGGAAAGCGATGAGGGAAAATGAAATGACTGAGTTGGAAGGGGCTGGCAGCGAACTGCAAACGTGCTGCTGCCAGCCCTCTTTCCAATGACCTTATCGGCGGTCGCCCTACTCCGGCTTCAGGCTGTAGCCGAAGCGCGCGAGGTTCTCCTTGATCTCGTCGACGTTCCTCGTACCCATGTTGGGGATCGCCCGCAGCTCTGCTTCGGTCTTGTCGACTAGATCTCGAACGAAGTTGATGCCGGCCCGCTTGACGCAGTTGTAGCTCCGGACACCCAAGTCGAGAACTTCGACAGTGCTGTCCAGCGGCATGTCGGGCGACTCAACGAGCCACGAGAACCTCTCAACGAACCTGACGCTCGACAACGACCTCTGGAACATCTCCAAGGCCTCTTCAAAGCCCTTTCGACGACCAGCCTCGAAAGACAAGGTGCGCATCCTGTCGATGGTGCGCATGGTCTCATCGCTGACATCTGGGGACGTCATATCATTCTCCCTCAATTGTAGTGAGTACGTACTACGTTTCCGCACTCGGTGCACTATTTGGAGTTGCCTCACAAAAAGCCAGATTATAATAGCATTTTATTAGCTTAAAGTCAAAGACAGCACGGCTAGGCGGAAGCCTAGAATATTTGGGCGCAAAGGAGCTAATCCCAGGAGCAAGCCGCGCCAGCCGGCTTGCGGGCCCGCGACTGAAGCCCAAATATTCTAGGCTTCCGGCGCTTGATCGTCGTCGTCTTTTTTGCGGCGGCTAAGTCGACGTAAGAACGAAGGCTTCTCAAGATCATCTTCGAGACTACTGGAAACGACTTCGTGGTTATCCCTAGACTCGTCGGCCAGCGAAACGTCATCTGCGTGGGAGTCATCTTTTTGGTCGTCGGTTTTGCTGTCGTCGTCGTTCAGGGCCCAGATGTTTGGCATGGGCGTTTCCTGGCTGAAGTCGGTGGCGGCTGGCTGGTCGTCGTTGAGGTCCATATCGATTTCGGCCAAGGCCTTTTCGTCGGACTTGGTAGTGTTGGTGTTAACAGTCTTGAGGCTTGGAGCTACGGCTGCTGCGCTGCCGTCGGCTGCACGCTGCGCGAAGTACGAGGCGTCAAAGCCGGTGGCCACGACCGTAATGATGACTTCGCCGTCCATTTCTGGGTCGACCGTAGCACCAAAGATAATGTTGGCGTCTGGGTCCGCGGCAGTCGTAATCGTTTCGGCAGCGGCATTAATTTCGTGCATGGAAAGGTCGTTGCCGCCAATCACATTGAACAGAATACCGCGAGCACCGTCGATGGATACTTCGAGTAACGGCGACTCGATAGCCTGCTTAGCAGCCTCTACAGCGCGGTTTTCGCCGCTTGCACGACCAATGCCCATGAGTGCCGAGCCAGCTTTGCTCATAACGGTCTTAACGTCGGCAAAGTCGAGGTTGATTAGGCCATGGACGGTAATGAGGTCGGAAATGCCCTGCACGCCCTGGCGCAATACGTCGTCGGCGACCTTGAACGCTTCCATGAGGGGCGTGTCGCGATCGATGGTTTGCAGCAAGCGATCGTTCGGGATAATGATGAGTGTGTCGACAGCTGAGCGCAGTTTTTCGATAGCTTGATCGGCGTTCTTGCGGCGCTTTTCGCCCTCGAAGGCGAATGGCTTAGTAGCAAAGCCAACAACCAAGATACCAGCGGTGCTGGCGATTTCGGCCACCACATGGCCTGCGCCCGAACCGGTACCACCACCGGCACCGATGGTGACAAAGACCATGTCGGCGCCCTCGATAGCGGCGCGGATTTCGTCGGCTGACTCGCGAGCCGCAGCTTCGCCCACCGAAGGATCGGCGCCAGCGCCCAAGCCACGCGTGGCATCTTTGCCAATATGGATTTTTTTGCTTGCTTTGGAGTGATGTAATGCCTGCGCATCGGTGTTAACGGCGATAAATTCGACGTTTTCGATACCGGCGTCGACCATACGATTGATGGCTGCCCCACCGGCACCGCCGACCCCTATAACTTTAATCTGTGCAAACGTCTCGATGGCTGGCTCGACGACTTGTGGCATATTTCCCCCGCTAAAAGTAATCTAAATGATACCCGTAGTATACCTGAGGTGTTCAGCAAGTTCAACAAATTTGCACGGGCACTTTTACCCAATTTCTCAGCTTCGGCTCAGCTACCAATTTATGTGCGCAGCAACCAAAAATCCCGCGTATCGCTGCGCGGGATTTCGTACTTTTGTGTTCAAGGACGCCTACGCCCTCTATTAGTACTTAAAGCTTATATCTTCCATGAGGCTCAACAGAGTCTTCTTCTCCAGCTGCTTGCTCAGCTCTAAACAGCTCTACCTGCTCACGCATCGTATCAGATGGGAGTGTCGATAGGTCTTCGGTAGCCGCAGAGATATCTGCAATATTGTCACCAAACATGGGTTTTCGCTCACCACCTAGAAGTTGCTGGCGCTCTTTATCGTCACGTACTAAGGCCTCTCGCATGCTAGCTTCGAGACGGACCCGGTCATTATCAGTAGGTTCAGCGTTAGTGGCTACTGGCTCAAGTTGTGGCAATGCATCCGGGGCAGTTGCCAGTGCCTGTTCAACACGTGCTGCAGCCCTGTTGGCTTGCTCTCTATCCATTTTTGCTGATTCACGATAGTAGCTACGCTCACTATCCTTGACTTTCGGACCAAGGCTTTCAAGATATGCTTCGGTGGCAACCGCCCGCGTCATCCCAGGGCCCATAGCCTCTGCAACAAGTCGTGCCTGTTCAGGGTCTTGTATCTGGTGGTCGTTACTTTTGCCTTGATGTATTTCAGCTGTTGCCTCCCTGTCTGTTTCTTCTGCACCGAGGCTGTCAACTTTCGCCTCTACTTGAGGCTCTTCAGGGGTTTTTTCTTCCACTTCAGCTTCAGCTAAATCTTTTTCAGGAGCCTCTGCCGCTTGAGCAGCCTTCTTATAGTCTTCTACCAGTTGTCGTGTAGTATCTGGAAGATTGGCTAAGTCTTCGTCAGTGGCAACAGCTGCAATGGCCTCAGTAGGATCCCCCCACTGCGGTTTTCGCTCTCCAGCAAGCAGCTGCCGAGTTGCCTCTGCATCTTCCTGGGACTGTTGTTCTAAGTTACTTTGTACTATAGCTTCGATCCTAGCTCTTTCTTGATTGCCTACGTCGAGAGGCGCTTCTGCTGGCGTATAGCCTTCCATAGTCGTTGCCCTTTCATTTCTAAATTTGTTTTTTGTTTTTTATCAAACTAACCCTCATTATAGCAAATTTTCAAATTTTGTCAAGCTATGAGGCTAGCGTTTAAAGCGGCCGAGAATGCCGCCGAGCATAGCCTTGGCAGAGTCGCCGCCGCGGCCGGTGGTGGGCGGCAAGGATGGCAGCAAGAGCATGTCAAGTAGCATGAGGCCTACAACCGTCACAAAAGACTGGTCTTCTACGGTATCAACGAGGCCGCCGATGTTAGTGAGCTTGCCGATGCGAGCTGGTAATTGCAGCTGGTTACGAGCGAATTCATCGATTCCAGGTAATTTTGAGGTGCCGCCGGTAATCACAATGCCGCCGGGCAGCTTGCGGGAGCGCTTAATTTTTTGCAGCTCTTTGTCGACGTGCTCCAAAAGTTCTTCGACGCGGGCTTCCACGATCATGCTGATTTCTTCCATGGGGAAACTATGGGTGCGGTCGCCGATTTTGATGTTGGCGGTGGTCTTTTTGCCGGCATCGCGCAGTGTGGCGTGCTCGATTTTGGCCTGTTCGGCGATGTCGATGTCGGTTTTGAGGCCGATGGCCAGGTCGTTGGTGATGTGCTGGCCGCCAATTGGCAAAACGGCTACGTGCTGGACTTCCCCGTCTTCAAATACGATAAGGTTGGTGGTGCCGGCACCGATGTCGATCAGGGCGGTTCCGGCCTCTTTTTGCTGGCGCGTCAGCACCGCTTCGGAAGCGGCGAGGCCAGATACCGTGTGGTGCATCGGCTCAACTTCGGCGCGCTCCATGGCCATGTCTAGGTTACGTAAGTTTGGTGAAGCGGCGGTAACAATATGCGCATCGACTTCCAGCCGGACACCGTTCATGCCCACAGGATCTTTGATATTGCGTTGGCCATCCAGGCTGTAATTTTTGGCAAAGAATTGGACGATTTCGCGGTTTGGCGGCAAGTTCACAATGGTGGCGGCTTCTTCGACGCGCAGGCGGTCCTCCATGGTGATTTCGCGGTTGGCAGCGCTAATGGCAATCACACCCTGTGAGTTCAAGCCGCTGACATGCGAGCCGTTCACGTTAACCGTGGCGTGCTTGATTGGCTTGCCGGAAATGCGCTCCGCCTCTGTTACGGCGTGCACGATTGCTTCGGCAACTTCTTCGACATGCACCACGGCGCCGCGGCGCATCCCCTGGTTCTTAGCCTGACCGTGACCAATAATCGACGGCATATTACCGCCGTTGGGGTCGAACATGCCAACAACGCAGCGCACCATAGAGGTGCCGACATCGAGGCCAATAAAATATTCTTGGTTTGAACCGTTCATCTGGCCCCCAGTATAGCGCTATTGCTTCCCCTCTGGCAAATCGGTAGTCATTCATATCTTAAACAACTCTTAAATCTTGTTTAAAAGTTGGCGCTTATGCTTTTGATACGTTTGGGGCTGCACTATGATTGCTACACCTCGCTTTAGCGAGGTTCGCCGAGCGGTGGGGTGGCAGAGCGGCTTAATGCACCTGCCTCAGGAGCAGGCGAATGCAGTCACGTGTGTTCCACGGGTTCGAATCCCGTCCCCACCGCCACCTATGTGGCTGCACCAAATAAATAAACCCCTTCCAATGGTCGGGGTTTATTTATATTGCATCGGTCCCAGGACCGGCGAACGCAGTCACACTGACATTTTACCTCTGTCCTGAACACTGGTCAATATTTCGGCACCGTTTTCGGTGATGAGCACGGTGTGCTCGAAGTGGGCGGCCCATTTGCCGTCAGCGGTTAGGATGGTCCAGCCGTCTTCGGCCACATTGACGCGCTCGGTGCCGAGCGTGACCATGGGTTCGATGGCGATGGTCATGCCTTTAGACAGCCACGGACCGGTGTTAGCGCGCCCGTAATTGGGGATATTGGGGTCTTCGTGCACTTGGTGACCAACGCCGTGGCCGACCAGATCGCGGACAATGCCGTAGGGAAATTTCTTGAGATAATTTTCGATGGCCGAGCCGATGTCGCCGGCGCGGACTTGGTCGTGCACGGCGTCGATGCCACATTGCAGCGCAGTTTCGGTGCGTTGCAGCAGATCGATGTGGCCTTTTTGCTTGGGCTTGCCGGCAATCACGCTAATGGCGGCGTCGGTAATCATGCCCTTGTAGGTGACGCCGAAATCGAGGCCCACAATGTCACCCTCAGCAAGAATTTTGTCGGCTTTTGGAATGCCGTGAACGACCTCGTTATTGACTGAAATACAGATGACATCCGGAAATCCTTGGTAGCCCAAAAAACTGGCCGTGCCGCCCAGTGAAGCCAGCTCTGCGGCAGCGATATCGGCCAATTCTTTGGTGGAAATACCGGGCTGCACGTGTGGTTTTAGGGTTTGTAACACCGTGGCCAGTATGTGGCCACTTTCGCGCATGGCGGCGATTTCGTCTTTGGTTTTAATGCGAGTCTGCATAGCGTTCTTTAAGCAGCGTGCCGCTCTTTGATATAGCCGAGGATTTGCTGGTGAATGGCTTGCGGATCTTGGTCGGCATCGATGTTAAAAATCGGGGCGCCTTCTTGCTTGAGGTAGTCCAGAATTGGCAGCGTACTTGTTTCGTAGTCGGCAAAACGCTTTTCGATAACTTCTTCGGTGTCGTCTTGACGGCCGCGAGCCAAGAGGCGCTCTTTTACGACTTCGCGAGTGGTCGATAGGTTAATCACCGCGGTGAGCTTAAGACGCCCTTGCTCTACCTGCTTCAGCAGCCAGTCGACCTGGGGTTTGGTGCGCGGGAAACCATCGAGCACAAATTCGTTGGAGGGATCGATGTCTTTGAGAGTTTTGTCGACCAGTTCAATTACCTCGTCGTCGCTCAGCAATTTGCCTTCCAGCATCTGTTGGCGGCGACTGCCGGTGACCAGCACGCGGAACATTTCCCCGGTAGAAATCCACGAATAGCCGTGTTCGTCGGCCAGCAATTTGCCTTGCATGCTCTTACCGGCACCGGCGACACCCATTAGAATGATCATAAACCGAGTTTCTCCTTTACGATTCGAGCGATGGCCGCGCCGTCGGCGGTGGCTCCGGCCTTGCCGCGCACGGCGCCAATCACCTTGCCCGTGTCTTGTTGGCCGCTGGCACCGGTTTGTTTGATAACGTCCTCAACCAGCGTGGTAAGCTCGTCTTCGCCGAGTTGCGCGGGCAAATAAGCGTCAATAATGGCTTTTTCGGCCAGTTCGGCATCGGCACGAGCCTGATCGCCACCCTGCAGGTACAAATCAGCGCTTTCTTGGCGCTGTTTTGACTGCTTAGCAAGAATAGGCAGTACCTCTTCGTCGGTCAGGCCGCTATCACGCTTGCCGGTGGCTACTTTGGCGTTTAGCAATACGCTTTTGAGGCCGCGAAGCACCGTTGCCCGCTGCTTATCGCCGGCTAGCAGGGCGGTCTTGATGTCCTGCTCAAGCGTTTGCTCTAACATTGCTGCTAGCGCTGTCCCAGCTTGATTTTCTTGAGTTTTTGAGCCTTGCGTTCTTGGCGAATAATCGCTTTGCGGCGGCGTTCCGGCTTACTGATGTCTTTTTGGAAATACTGATTTCCCTTAACAACAGCGATAGCACCAGATTGCTGCACCTTACGATTAAAGCGGCGAAGCAGGTTCTCGGTCGATTCTTTTGAATCTTTACGTGTAACTTGTATCATCGGGAATTATTGTACACAACAGAGGTGTAATTTGCAAGCCTGTTTAGGATAAACTTGAGCTAGGGGCGCTATATTGAGTCATAGCCATTCCACGCATCAAGCATTGGCAGGCCTACATCTTCCTGATGACCCTGTGCATTTTCAACCCTAAAGGCACCAGCGGCAGTTATACCGGTGACAACGCAGTCTTCCCTTACTTTACCCCCTTGAAGGCCATTAGGAAATCGAACCGTATCAACCGTATCGCCAATATCATAACGAGGGAATAGCGTCAGCTCTTCCGCAAGCGATCGTAGCTGGCCCTGACTACTTTCAACACTTGCGCATAGACTGTCCCAGTCCCACTCATTTAAAGCATGTTCGGCCTTTACCAAATTATTTTCTTTAACAAAAGTCTTGGCTTCGTGGGCGCTAATTGGCTCTGGGTCATCCAGGAAGCGCACATGGGAATCCCTGTGTGGCACTCCCCACTTTAAAATTTTATCAAGGGTAGTGAGGTGAGCAGCAATTTGCTGGCCTTGAGCTGATTCTTGCAAAAATTTTTCGACCTTACGACCAGTCAGTTCACGATCCATTTCTACAATTAGGGGCAAATACAGAGCATTGTAGATACCTAATCTACCGAATTTATCATAACCGGCACCGCTCTTAATCAGTTCTGCATCATGGAGCGTCCGTGTTACAAGATGATCCTGTTGTTCGGGAGTATGTTCGACAGGTTGTGGTTTTCTAGTGAAACGCATGGAGATATAATAGCAAAACTATAGCTTTTTGTCAAGGTTTGACGCTATGAGAAACTAGCCAGTAACGCGCTTCTGTGTAGTCGAGCGTTGTGACTTCAACACTATAGATTGCAGCTCGCGGAAGA
>DASVMD010000061.1:0-4928 GCA_036384495.1 Saccharimonadales bacterium (SeqCode) | reverse complement strand
GTCGCCTTGTATGAGCAGTACCAGAAAAAGCTGGCTGCCGAGGGCCGCTACGATTACGAAGATATGATTTTGTGGGCCGCGGAGGCGCTGGAAACCAACAAAGATCTGCAGCTGGATATTGCCGAGCGCTTTCAATACATTATGGTGGACGAGTATCAGGATACTAACGGCGCGCAAAACCGCTTGCTCGACGCCGTATTGCACGCTAATCCGCTGGATTCGCCGAATGTGATGGTCGTTGGCGATGACGATCAGGCGATTATGCGATTTCAGGGCGCCGAAGTCTCTGGTATGCTGCGCTTTATTACCGAATATCAGCCGCGGATTGTGGCCCTAGAAGACAACTACCGTTCCAGCCAGGCAATTCTGGACGCCAGCCGCCAGGTGATGACACAAACTGATGAGCGCCTTGAAGTCAGCCTGCCCGATGGTCAATTTTCTAAGCTGTTGCAAGCCCAATCGGCGCGACCAAAAACTAGCATTGAACATCGTTCATACGTGAGCACCGCTGCACAATACACGGCTGCAGCCCAGTATGTGGAGGAACAAATTAAAGGCGGGGTGAAGCCTGCAGAAATTGGTATTATTGGCCGCAAACACGCTGAGCTGGCGGCGTTTGTGCCGTTTTTGTACGCCCGTGGTATTAGCATCAACTATGATCGGCGCGAAAATATTTTGAGCCATCCGGCAATTTTGCAGCTACTTCAGTTGGCACGGCTGATCGTCACGCTGGCCGAAAAACCGGAGCGCGCCAACCGTTTATTGCCCGAAGTTTTGGCTGCCGATTATTGGCAGCTCGGTCCGACTGATATCTATAAACTAGGTGCGGAAGCACGGCAAAACGGCCAAAGTTGGCTCGACACCATGCTCGCACATGATGCCTGGAAAGATTACGCCGAGTGGCTACTGGCGGCGGCCAAAGCCAGCACCCAGCATAATTTCACACAGTCGATGGACATCTTGTTAGGCCGTGAAATGTTGAATGATACAGCACTGCAAAAATCCCCATTCGCGCGGGTATATGCGGATCAGTCGGCCGAAGTGCAAATGACTATTTTGTCGCATTTGCTGGCGCTCCGCGAAGCGGTGCTGGCTAACAAACCGGCGGCCCACGGTTTGCAGGATTTACTAGACGTCGTGGACGCTTACCGACTTAGCGATATCCGCTTGCTTGACGACAATCCATTGCTGCGAGGCGACAGCGAAAGCGTGCACGTTATGAGCGCTCATGGCGCCAAAGGCCGCGAATTTGAACACGTCATAGTATTGTCGGCGCTCGACGAAGTTTGGGGCAACCGCGCGCGCAGCAACAACCAGCGCGTCTTCTTACCGGAAAACTTGCCACTCTATCCGGCCGGCGATGCCGAAAGCGACAAGTTGCGCCTATTATATGTAGCCATGACCCGCGCCAAATCGCATCTGCTGCTCACTAGCTACACGAAAACCGATAGTGGTAAAGCCACAACTCCGCTGAGCTTCCTGGCGCTTGGCGACGAGCAAGGTTGGTGGCAAGCCGCAGAACAGACCACGAGCAGCGAAGATAAGCAAATAGCCCTAGAAACCAGCTGGCACGCAAGGAACATTACCTCGCGAGATTTGCGTCATGTTTTGGAGCCGTTACTTACCAACTTCCGTCTCAGTTCCTCGGCGCTCCGCGACTTTTTGGATGTGCGCTACAGCAGCCCGATGACTGCCATTGAGAAGCACGTACTGCGTTTTCCATCGGCCTACAATGCCCACAGCGCCCTCGGCTCGGCCACGCACAAGGCGCTGCAGGTAGCGCAAGCCGGATTTGCAGCCGGCAAGCCGCTTGGCACCAAGCAACTCCTGGAGCGCTTCGATGAGGCTTTGGACGCCTCCGGCCTTACAGAGCAGGAACTGCACGGCGTCCGCGAACACGCACACCAATTTTTGCCGGAGTTTGTAGAGCGATTTAGCGCCAGCGATTTCGCCAAAATCACCGATACCGAGCTGTTTTTGCGAGGCACGGCGCCCAGCTCCCAAACCCCACTAAGCGGGGCTATCGATGCGCTCGAAGAGGATGGAACGACCCTACGCATCATCGACTATAAAACCGGCAAACCGCCGCTGCCCGATTGGCAAACCAAAGGCCTCAGCGACAGCAAAAAAATCAGCCTGCATTTTTACCGTCAGCAGTTGCTATTCTACAAATTGCTGGCCGATAGCAGCCCAAATTACAAAGGCAAGCATGTCAGTTGCGCTGAGTTAGTGTTTGTGGAGCCAAGCGAAACAGAAACCGACACCGTACGACTCAAAATAACCGACTTCGACACAGGCGAACTTCAGCGCCTAGAAAAACTGATTGCCATCGTGTACCAGCGCATTACCACGGCCGATTTGCCGGATATTTCAGGCTACAGCCAAGACCTTAAAGGCGTGTTGGCATTTGAAGCCGACTTACTAGGTGAATAAAAAGACCCTCCGAGGAGGGTCTTTTGACTGCGTAAAGCGCAAATTATTTCTTGCGACGAGTAGTAGTCTTCTTGGTCTTCTTAACCGTTGAGTTACCTTTTTTAGCTACAGTTGTAACTCTGGTAGTGGTTTTTGCTGGGGTTACTGTTCGGGAAACCTTTTCGGCAATCAGAGAACCCTCTTCAGCAAACAGCAAACCGTACAGGTTGATGCCGATTACTGCGCCGAGCACTGGACCAAGCACGTATGTACCCCAAACCCAAGCTCGTACGCCAAGCGCAACGGCAGGGTTCAGCAGGCCGATTGAAGCCGACGATGCAGCCACAATACCAACGAGCAGCGACAGGCCTACAAATGAAGCGGCAACCGCGCTAGCTACACCGCGATACACGACAGCGGCAAAGCCAAAGGCAAAGACGCCGGTGCCGACTGCTTCGGCAACCAAAATGCGGCCGGTGAAGTGGCCGCCAACTGGCTGCAAACTATTGTTCACCAGGTAGGTGTACAAGTAGTATGCGCCCCAGGCACCGAGCAATTGTGCGCCGATGTACAGAACAGCTTTTACGGTTGATACTTTGCGAGCCGTCCAGAAACCAAGCGTGATTGCTGGGTTAAAGTAGCCACCCGAAACGCCGCCAACGACAAATGTCATTAAAGCGACCACCAGACCTGCGGCGATTGCCACGAAAAATGGCACACCGATTGTTGAGCGTTGTACGCTCAGGACCAAGAGCGTGAGTGCTCCGGTACCAAGAAACTCAGCCACTAAAGTAGCTATCTTGCGTCTTCCAAACATTATTGGAACCTCCACTTAGTTAATGCCAGAATCATACATAATAAAACTATGTTTGTAAAGCAGTAGCGTTTTTTAGGCGGCTACTGGTTGCGCCACAGGTTGAATCATATCGACAGGCAAGTCGCCCTTTGTGAGTACCGCCGCGATTGCCAACGTGTAAATAAGTTCGCTCAGCAAAGCTTGCTGAGCAAGCTGCGTATCTTCGCCGGCCAAGCGATCGGCAATCTCTTGCAGGCGCCAGGTATCCACTGCAAAAATTTGTGCGCGCTCATCAGTTTTATCGCGAATAAGCTCCTGGTTCACGGTGAATCCTGGAACTTGATTAAGCACAATGCGTCGCTCGCGGTGGACACCACCGAGCTGCTTGACGACTTTGGCCTCCTGGACAATTTTATCCATAACCTTTCGGCCGCTATAGTCAGTCTCGCGGGGGATATCCTCACGCACATATGTTCGAATATTGCCATAAACCGTGTCCATCTCGGTGGTATCTACGCCCAGGTCAGTAATTACTTGTCGAATCGGGTTCTCGTATTTGATAGCAGCCATCCAGGCTTCTGGCGCGCGGTCGATAGCACCGCAGCCACAGCTTTCGCCAGCTGCATGCTCGTCAGTATGTGCTCCAAAATTGAGATCTGCTTCATCCATCTCGCTAATGGCAGCTCCATACACAGTATCAAGCGGCTTATTGTGTGACTTGCCGGTTCCGACCAGAATTGCCATGGACATGGTGGCTGCTCCGCCAAAGACTTTTCGCCGGTTTAGGCTTCGTTTAAAGGTCTTATCCAGCGAGAAAACAGTGAGCACCCCACGCCCATCGCCGCAACCATCATCATCTATGGGTTCACCATTGTCATCTTTGTCGATGGGCACTAAAATATCTTTACTATTATGAATTGTTCATCGACTATTGCTAAAACTTCTGGGTCTTCGTCGGCTCCCGAGATATTGCCTGAGCCAAAATCAAGGCCCTCGCTAATACGTGTTACGCTAAACATTGGTCGCTCCCATTCTCCATATTGGTCTGGATTAGGCACACTTTCAAAAGACATTTACTTCCTCGTATGTTCATAATTATTATTCGCTTCTGTATCTGTTAGAGTATAGGATTTTCGTGATCAAGATCACAAATACGTAGTTAATCATACTGCCGTTAGGGTAGAAATGCAACCCCTTGACGGCATCTGGTATAGTAGAGACAAATAAGGAGGTTCCGCATGTTAAAAGACTTCAAGAAATTCATCCTGCGCGGCAATACCGTTGAGCTGGCCGTGGCCGTAGTTGTCGGCGCTGCGTTTGGCGCCATTGTGACGGCGCTCGTAAAAGATATGATCACGCCGCTGATCGCCGCTATCGGCGGAAAGCCGGATTTCTCCAATCTGACATTTACGCTTAACCACAGTAAATTCCTGTACGGCGACTTTATTAACGCCGTAATTTCATTCCTAATTATCGCCGCGGTGGTCTTCTTTTTGATCATCCAGCCCATCAACAAACTAACCGCCCGCGCCAGCCGCAACAAAACCCCCGAAGATCCCACCGACAAGAAGTGCCCTGAATGCCTGAGCACCATTCCAAAAGCGGCTACGCGCTGCGCATTTTGCACCGCTAAGCTCAAAACAAACTAAATACTACCTATTTGCGTTCATTCCAGCGAGAGACATACACGCTCGATAGAAGTGTCATACTAACAACCGAT
>DASVMD010000060.1:0-10127 GCA_036384495.1 Saccharimonadales bacterium (SeqCode) | reverse complement strand
TAATTTTAGTGTCCGATGGGCTAAAATCGGGCTTTCCGCTTGATCTGGCTAACGAATTTTTAAAGCCTATCGCCTACAGCAAGCTTGTGGTGGCGGCACCGTTCGCCAGTGTGCAGGCCGTGGATCGCATGCACGTGCTGGCCGATGACATCTACTGCCTCAATGTACTTCAGGATTACATCGACACTAACCACTACTACGACACGCAGGATGTGCCGAGCCATCAAGTAGTGCTCAGCACCATCGAGCAACTTGTCCACGACTGGAAATAGCTAGTCGAGATGCTTGCGCAGACCTGGCAGGTCGCATAAAACAATCAAAGATTGCTTGTTGGTAAGCAGACCTTTTCGTTCTAGCGCCGATAGCTCGCGGCTGGTGGTTTCGCGGGTGGCATTAACGGAGCTGGCGATATCCTGGTGGCGCAGCGGCACCTCGATCAGTAGGCCGCTATCGGTTTGTTTGCCAAAACGCTGGCTCATGGTGATCAAAAAAGAAATAATCCGCTCGCGCACCGTGCGATATTCCAGATTCAAGATGCGCTCGCTGTGCAGTCGGTACATTTCCAGGGTCATATCAAGGATGGGCGCCAGGGCGTCTGGGCTACTCTCAATGTGGTCCAAAAACTGCTGGCGGGAAATTTGCCAGGTGACCGTTGGCGCCAGTGCCTGGTAAATGACGCTGCGCTCCTGGCCGGTCAGACCCCAGATGAGCGGGAACACTTCGTCTTCTTTGCGGATAATCAGCAGGTTTTCTTCGTTGTATTTGGTGATGTCGTAGGCTTTGACCAGTCCCTGATAGATATAAAAAACGCCCTGAGGGCTATCTCCAGGACGAATAACGAAATCACCTTTGCGGAACGTTTGCTTGAGGCCGTGCACCTTAAACAGTTCCACCAGTTCGGCTGTTTGCTGTAACGTAGCCAACATATATTAATTATGATACGCTTGCCTCAAAAAGTCAAAACAATATGACAAATCCAGAAAAATGTGACAAAAATCCCATTTCAAAAGTGAGTATTTTCACGTTCCGCTCAGCAAGTCTACGCTATGATTAAGATACTAACCGGAGGGTAGCAGAATGATCCAAAAACAAGAAGTCGAGCAGCAGCTCAAAAAAGTTCATTTTAACCTGCACGGCTGGGGCCGCTCAGAGGCCAGGGAACTACCCCATATTTTGATGCCCGACGAGGAAATCTACGAAGTCGTAAACGGTATTTACGAAGGCGGGTTTGCACTGCTGGTTTCCACCAACTTCCGTGTGCTTCTCATCGACAAGAAGCCGCTCAACTATCTAACCGTCGAAGACCTCCGCTTCGACATGATTAACGAAATCGACTACAATCACCGATTGTTTGGCGCTCATATTAGCATTTCAGCGGGCTCTAAAAATCTTAAATTCAGGAGTTATAATCAGCCGCGCCTCCGAAAACTCATAACTCACGTGCAGCACTGTATGGCCGAGGCTAAGCAAAAGCAGTCTAGCCAGCAGGCAGACCAAAGTACTCATCTGGAACAGATCAATCAACAGCTCCAGGCCTACCTGGTGGCTCAGCACCAACAGCAGCAAAAACTGCAGGAGGAGCTGGAGGCGTCCAAGGCCAAAGTCGCTGTGCCAGAGCCTGTTAAGCCGCCCAAAGAGTTGGCTGATTACCTCTATGCGCAAAGCTTACTCGCGGCCCACGCGGCGCAGAATAAACAGAGTGTGGTTGATGCACCGCCAGCCGCGGTCCAAGCACCGGAGCCGGCAAAGCCCAAGCAGAAACCTGCTCCGGAGCTTGACTCCCAAAGCTCGCAGATGGCTGAATTATACGCTGCCGGCATGGAAGAAGTTTTCGGCAAACAGCCTGAGCCGCAAAAGGTGGAGCCAGTCGAAGCTGCCCAAGCTGCCACGAACGGGCTACATCGGATTAAGCCGCTCATTTCGGTTGCGGGGCATACCCTAGAACTAACACCGCTCAATATTGCCTACTCAAAACTGCCAATGGCGCTGCGCAACCGCAAGTTCGGTCGCCCATCGTTCCACGCCCATAGTCAGGCCAGCTTGTCTGGCGATGCCGAAACGGCCATACCGGCCACCCAATAAAAGCTAGACGTTAAATCGAAATTCTACGATATCTTCGGGTTGCATCACGTAGGTTTTGCCTTCGGTGCGGAGCTTGCCGGCGGAGCGCGCAGCACTGAGTGAACCGGCCGCAATCAAATCAGGGTAGCTGACTATTTCGGCAGCAATAAACCCACGCTCGAAGTCGCCATGAATCACGCCCGCCGCTTGCGGTGCGGTGGCGCCTTTAGGGATCGTCCAGGCGCGCACTTCTTTTTCGCCGGCTGTCAGGTAGCTCTGCAATCCCAAGGTGTCGTAGGCAGTATGGATGAGTTGCAACAAGCCTGACTCGTGCTGACCGTAGCTTTCCAGCAGCTCGGCGGCATCGCTAGCGTCCAGGTCTTTGAGCTCGCTTTCCAGCTTGGCGCACACGAACAGGCTATGCGCTGGTGCTACTAGTTTGCGTAGCTCGTCTTGCTTAGCACTGTCTCCCAGGCCCGCTTCGTCGAGGTTGAACACATAGATGATCGGCTTCATGGTGAGCAGTTGCAAGTCAGCAATCAGTTCGCGGTCAATTTCAGGGTGATTCCAGAGTGGTTCACCGTTATTTAAGATTGTGTTCACGGTAGTGTAGGCGTCCACCATAGGCTTTAATTTGGGATTAGCCCGCGCCTCTTTTTCGATCCGCGGCAGGCGCTTGCTAACAGTTTGTAGGTCGGCCAACACCAGCTCGGTGTTAATCACTTCAATATCCTTCAACGGATCGTGCGCTTCATCGACATGCACCACATCGCTGTCATCAAAGGCTCGCACCACCTGCGCAATGGCGTTCGTGCTGCGAATATGGCTCAAAAACTGATTGCCCAACCCTTCGCCTTCGGAGGCACCAGCCACTAGACCGGCAATATCCACAAAGGTCACCGTGGCCGGCACGATCTTTTGCGTATTGTACAACTCGCCGAGCTTGGCCAGTCGCTCGTCTGGAACAGGCACAATCCCGGTATTCGGCTCAATCGTCGCAAACGGGTAATTGGCCGCCAGAATATTGCTGCCAGTCAGGGCGTTAAACAGGGTGGATTTGCCTACGTTTGGTAGGCCCACAATCCCAATTGATAGACTCATGCACTCATTTTAACAGAGGTGGAAAGATATTGCTACTTCGTATCGTGGTACAGCTTGCTTGGCCACCAGTTCCATTTGCCCAGCAGCGCCACGATAGATGGTACCAGCAGGGTGCGCACAAAGAACGTATCCAGCAAGATGCCAAAGGCTATACCATAACCTATCTGTTGTACTGACTCGTCACCGCCTACTAGACCGAGCACTGCGAAAGTGCCAGCTAGGATAAGCCCAGCTGAAGTTACCGTGGTTCCAGTAATGCCAATCGCTTTGGTGACGTCTTCGTTCATGGTGACCTTACCGTGTGCCTCTTCGCGAATGCGGCTCATCACCAGGATGTTGTAGTCTTCGCCGAGTGCCATACAGAAAATGAACATCAGGAAGGGCAGAATGAAGAAGAGGCCGTCTTGATGACCCCAGTGTACGAATACGAGCATGGCAAAACCAAGCGACGCGACGTACGACAAGCCAACCGTGATGATCAGGTACCACGGTGCAACCAAGCTGCGAAGCAAAATTGCCAACAGAACCAAGATGATCAGCAGTACAACTGGAATGATCTTTTTGAGGTCGCTATTAGCGATATGATTGACGTCATAGGCTACGGAGTCGGCGCTGAAAAGGCTGCCCTGGGTGGCGCCAACGCTGCTGGCCACCTTATCGATGGCAGCGCGGGCGGCTGGTACGGCACTGGCAGCTTCGGCGGTGCCGCTCGGTGCGGCTTTGAGTGTGGCATAGAACTGTACGGTGGTGCCATCACTGCTAATAAATTGTTGCACCGCTTGCAGGGCCGGACTGTTGCTGCCACTGTCGTGCAATGCCTGCAAGGCTTCCGGCGTCAAACTGAAGCCATTGGCGCTAAACGGCCCGCTGATCGCCTTAAATTGGCCGCTGGAAGCCAGTTCGGCCTGTGTTTTTTGCAATGTCTCCAAATGGCCCCAAACCGGCTGGTTAAACTGGAACAGCACCAGTTGCGGGCTGCTCTGCGTAGCGGGGAAGTGCTTTTTCATGACCTGCTGGCCAATATCAGAATCGCTTTTTGCTGGCGCCGATTGGCTGCCGAAGCCGGACGCCTTATAGCCAATGAGGCCCAAGGATAAGCTGCCAAAAATCACTGCACCAAGCACCAACATAGTAACCGGCTTTTTAATAACCGAATCTGCCACACGACCCCAGATGCCAATCTTGGTTTCGCGCATTTTGGTTTTCGATGGCCAATACACGGCGCGGCCCAAGATGGCCAGTAAAGCTGGCAGGAAAGTAAGAGCAATTAGCAGCATAATCGCCAGCCCAATGGCCAGCGCAGGGCCCAGGCCTTTGTAGATGCCAAAACTGGCGAGCATCAGACTAAGCAGCGCGGCGATAACCGTAGCGGCAGAAAAGGTGATTGACTCGCCAACGCGGGCCAGGGCATCCACCACCGCTTCTTTCGGCGTCTTGCCCTTACGCATTTCTTCGCGCACCCGGAACACCAGGAACAGCCCGTAGTCAGTGCCTGCACCCAAGATCAGCACAATCAGTAGGATTTGCGTAATAAAGCCGACTTGCACGCCAGCTTTGGTCGATTCAGCAATTACCGGCTGCGAAATCGCTAGCGCGATACCGGCTGGAATCAAGGTTACGATCGGTGCCAAAATTGCGCGGAATACCACCAGGAGCAATACCAAAATCAGCAATACCGTGTAGCCCTCGGTGTTATTACGGCCTTTTTGCTGAGCGTTGGCGGCATCGATGCTGGCTGCAAAGTCACCGGTCAGGTGCACTTCCAGGCCGGCAGGCTGTCCAGCGGGTTTCATTTCGCGGCGTAGATCTTTGACGATATCAAAGGCCTTGTCTCCAAAAGCGTCGCCGTTGACCCCCACGGCAATCTGATCGGCCTGACCGTCGGCCGACGTGCCTTGGTCTCTGACTTCGCTCACCGAATGATTCTTTTTAATGGTCGCTTCAACCTTTGCGATGTAGGCTTTGTCGGCGTCGGTCAGCTGCCCGTCTGCGCGCGAGGCGATGATAATCGCCGTGCTGGCCGTGTCTTTGTTCTGGAATTTGTTCTCTAGCTTGGTGGCCGCGTCAGTCGGGCTGTTTTTGGGTAAAAAGTCGGAGTTATTATTCTTGGCAACGTCGTTGATGCTCGGAAAGTTCGCCGTAACGATCGGAATCGCCGCAATCCAAAAAACAATAATAAACCACCGAAACTTGACCGAAAACTGCGCAATTTTCCTAAACATGTTAGCCTCCATTAGATACGATCCACTATATCGAAAAGCCGGCACTAGCGCCAGACCTGATTGCACCGGAGTGCATTCATGATATACATTGGCTCTAATCCACGTTTTGATGGACGTTCGCCCATCGAAGTTATCCAGGATGGCGGCGCAGCGAGAGTCGCCGCCAACGCACGCAGCCTCTAGCCGGCGTTAATCTTCTGTAGCAACCCGATAAACGTTTGAAATTCAGAGGGCGAAAGTCGCGATAATATGGGGCTGTCTTCGCTGGTCAAGCGCGACAGCAGGGAAGCGCGGGTCGCCAGGCCGGCCGGCTCCAGCTGCACCATCTTGATCCGCCGATCGGTGGGGCTTTCGTAGCGCGAAACCAGCTTTTTTTGCTCTAGGCCATCGATAATGCCGGTCACGTTGGAAGCGTCACAGTTAAACAACTTGCTGAAGCCGCTCATGGCCCGTGGTTTACTCAGACAGAACAGGGTCATGGTTTGCATGCCGGTCAGGCCTTCTTCGGCGCCGAGCTCAATAACACGCCGTTTGCTGAGCATCAAGAACTCAATCAGCGTTAAATATGATTCCTCTAAGGATGTATCTGCCATACGTACCACCCATTATTAAGAAAATGCTTGACAAAGTCAACTATTGACCTTTACAATGATCTGCATCTCAGTATAAAAGCCAAAGCCGCATTATTCAAGAGGAGGCAATATGTTTAAAAGAAAACTTAAAAATGACGAGCGAGGGGAGACCAACCACTGGCTCATCCTGATCTTGCTGGCACTGGCCCAGTTCATGGTGGTGCTCGACGTGTCCATCGTGAACGTCGCGCTGCCGGCCATTCAAAAAGCGTTCGATATGACGCCGACCAGCTTGCAGTGGATCGTCACCGTATACACGCTGTTCTTCGGTGGTTTCTTGCTGCTTGGCGGGCGTGCTGCCGACTTGTTCGGTCGCCGCAAAATCTTTATTTTCGGCACGATTTTGTTCACCGCGGCGTCGCTGGCCAATGGTTTGGCCACGTCAGGCGGCATGCTGATTACTTTCCGAGCTATACAGGGGCTGGCAGCGGCATTTATGTCACCGGCCGCGCTATCAATCGTGCTGGTAACGTACCGTGAAGGGCATGAACGCAACGTGGCGCTGAGCGTCTGGGGCGCGGTTGCCGCCGGCGGTGCCGCGGTGGGCGTGCTACTCGGTGGCATTCTGACTCAGTACCTTGACTGGCGCTGGAACTTCTTCGTAAACGTACCAGTTGGCATCTTGGTGGTTACAGCTGCACTGCGGGTACTGGATCGCCACGAGTCAAATCTGGAACACAATAATCTTGATCTCCCAGGCGCCGTTTTGGCCACTGGTGGACTCATGACCTTGGTGTACGCGCTGGTCAAAGCCCCTACCAATGGCTGGACTTCCACGCACTCGCTGATTTACTTCGGTATCGCCATCGTGGCGCTGACAGCTTTCATTGTTAACGAGGCTCGCGCCAAACACCCGCTGATGCCACTGAGCATCTTCAAGATCCGCAACTTATCCGGAGCTAACTTGTTGCAGCTGTTCATGACAGCCGGCATGTTCTCGATCTTCTTCTTCCTGACGTTGTACTTGCAGCAAATCCTGGGTTACTCACCAGTTAAGACCGGTCTCAGCTTCTTGGTCATCCCAATCACCATCGCCATTACGGCCACCAACGTGCCGCGCCTGATCCAAAAAATCGGCTACCGACCAATTCTGATGATCGCGCCACTGTTTGTGTCGGCTGGCCTGTTCTGGGTGTCTCATATCCCGGTTGACGGCAGCTTCTGGCGTGATGTTGCGCCGGGCATGATTGTCTTGGCTCTGGGTATGGGTGCGACATTCGTGAGCGTCAGCATTGCCGCCACATCGGGTGTTCCGGCTCACGAAGCAGGATTGGCCTCAGGTATTTTGAACACGGCCCAGCAAGTCGGCGGCTCTATCGGCCTGGCTGTACTCACCGGCGTTGCCACCAGTGCAACCACTGCCTACGCCTTGGCGCACGATTCGGCCAAGCAGCTCGCTAGCCACGCGCCATCGGCCGCTGCCACTGTCCACGGCTTCCATGATGGATTCTTGATTGCCTCGACCTTTGGTCTCGTTGCCTCCTTGGTCGCCACGTTCGTTATCCGCGAACAGCGCGCCAAGAACGATCCGAGCCACGGCGAACCTGTCGTCGCCATGCACTAAGCTACACGTGCTGCACCAAAAACCGCCCCGAGGGGCGGTTTTTGTTATCCGTTGGCGCTCAAAGGGGGCGCAGTCTACTGTGTATAGCTGACGTTGCCGAGCGTTTTGTTGTCTTTACCGGTGAAAGTTACGATGGTGAATTTTTGGCCGGCTGGCAGGCTTGAGAACTGGTCCAGCGTCAGCGGCACGCCATTTTTGTACAGATATGTGCTCGAGGAAACGGTGTAGTCGGCGTTTTTGTGGGTATTGTTGTTGGTGAGGGTAACGGTACCGTCACAAACCTTGATGGTGGTACCGCCTTTGGGAGTGGCGGGGACATCTTTGCAGCTGACATTAGCGCTCGCAAAGTTGTAAGTAGTTTTTAGCCGCTCTGCGATCTGGCGCTGGGGGCTATTGCGAGCTTCCTGAGCTTCTTGAGCCTTCTTTTGGTCCGATTCGTGCTTGGCGTGTAGCGCCAGGCCGGCGCCAATCACCACTAAGAGCACCACTAGCATCACAATCAGCGACCGTTTGTGGGTTTTGACTCCGCCCTTAAGTTTTGCAAGCATATGCATTATTTAAGCCCATATGGCCGAAAAACTCAAAAGTTAATGATATTTATCACAAAAACAGGGCTTACGCTTGACATTTTGACGGTTTTAGTGTACTTTGGGGGTATAGCATCTTTTTGACGAAAGGAAAGCTTTATGAATCAATTAACTCATCAACAACCAACACCCGAAACGCAAGATCCCTCTATTTGGGAACATCCTCGTCATAAACTTCTCGCCTTAGGTGTCGCAGCTGTAGCCGCTATTGGTGCAGGGGCTTTGATTGCTGAAAATGCTGATGCTCAGTCTGGAAGCCAAGCATCATCTACTAAATACTATGGTAGTGAAAGCACGACAGCAGCAACGAAATTTAAAAAATTGACACAAGACTGCTTGCCGCAACCGCTCGCTGTTAATACGCACCACAACTCCAACGACACCCCGAGTAAGCATAATAGCAATGGAAAGCTGTGGGTCACTAAGACAGATGGTGGTAACCGCGAAGTCTTCCACTGGACAAATAATAAGCACCGCAAGGTGTGCGGTATAATGGCTGGCACGCTCGGTGGTCAGCTTTTCTTCCCAAAGCCTACCAAGATAACTGCAACGGGCGGTGAAGTTACTGATAGCGCAACGCTTATCGACGGCACCGATCATCCTATTTCTTCGTTCCAGATTTGGTTTAAAAAGACTACGACTAAACCTAAAAAAACTAAATAGGTGTAGGCCTTACCTCTTTGCCTCGAGCTTGAGCTGCTTTACAGTTTAAGCGGCGCATAGTATGCTAGCTTTAGCATAAGCGTAACCGATTGCAGGGATGAAAAAAGTATTTTTTGGGTTAAGTTTTGTAATAGCCGTCTGTCTTTTTCTGGCGATTCCAACTCATACTTCGGCTTTGACTCGCACCAACGGACCAGGTTGCAATAGCGACGAGACTAATAATTACTTTCCGTATGGCTTTATGTGCGGTACCGACCCGAATTACAACTTACCTGTTAAGTTAAAAGTTACATCGGGGGGCACCACAATTAGCGGCTCTGATGCGTCTCCTACTCCGATCGCCGGTGGCTCTACTATATCGGTTGCGGGTGGGTGGAGTGACACCGCAAGGCCAAAGAATAATCAAAAGAGCACTAATACATCAACGCTGACGTGGATAACTGTTAACGCTAAGAATGCCTCGTCGCAGACCCAGCTCAATGCTCTGCATCTTAGCGGGCTTAGTGGTAGCGGCATTGGCTCGGTGGCTTGTCCGGGCACAAACAGTGTTAATACCAACCCTGGTACCGGACTTTTGTATACAAATCCTAGCGACTCTCATTATTCAGGCCCAGGGCCTCTGTTTGGCTTTAGAGATATTAACGGTGCTGAATACGATAGTTCGACAACAAATCTCAATAATGCCAGCCCTGTCGCCTATAACAAAGATACTGGCCGAGGTATCGTGAACTGCGGCAATCACGGTAAAATGGTCTTTTGGAACGATTCGGGCTCTAGTAGTCCGCCTGGGACAGAGGGCTACAAATTTGATATTAACACCGATAATGTTAATTTAACTGATATATGCATCCGACTCGATGTTTCGATAGACTTTACTACCGATGACGGTGGTTTTAGTCTGTTCCCTCCTGCCACATCGAACTACTACCCTCACGAGGAAAATGTGGCTGCCAGTCACCTTGTTAAGCAGTCTGATGAGCGCTGTTTTTCGATTGTTAAGCAGCCTACAGCGAATTCCTGGGACGTTGACATGACCACCACTTGTTCGGTGCTATCGGGACATATTATCAAATATGACGGCAGCGCGAATGCCACAAACAGCTCGAACGGGTACATCCTGCAGCACTGGAATCAGGGGGCGGGTGCCTGGGAGAATGTCCCTGGTGGCGGTGGCAGTACGAATGGCGGCGACAACAGTTTTGCGGTGGGTATTAACGGCGATGCCTATTACGGTAATGGGCGTGATAATGCGTTTCAGGTAGTGAATGGCGCTAATGGCTCATATGGGACGTTACCA
>DASVMD010000059.1:0-3200 GCA_036384495.1 Saccharimonadales bacterium (SeqCode) | reverse complement strand
GTTAAGTTGGCGGGCGATCAAAAAATGATGAAAAAACTTTTGCAAAGCCTGCAGTTGCGGACTTTTTTGATTATAACCGAGCGCATAGAGCACACCGCAAGCGGCTAGCATATGTCCCAGAGATCGTTCGGCCAGCTGGTGGTGATGGCCATACTGCGTACGAATAATTTTCAGAGATTTTGCTGGATTATATCGGGCGTGTGTCACTTCCCAGGTGTTGGCGGCATCGATGGTATTGAAGGTACTGCGTATCAGTTCGTGGAATTCTTGGCGGCCAGGCAGGGCCGCCGTAAAATGATCCAGCGACTGGCGTAAGGCGTAGTTAGCGGTGCCCAGGAGTTCGGGCTGCCCTTCTTCGTCTAAAAAATCGTCATATATGGTGTAGGCTATCCAGCCGTTAAGGCTGCCCAGGTTACATTCCATCAGGATTTTTGGATCCACCGAGGCTCCGTAAGCACTATTGGTGATGGTGGCAAGCTGGGTGATTTGCGAGCTGCTGGCACTGTTTGAGATGGCTCGGACGGCCGTTTGATACGGTTTCTGAATAGCGGGTGGTAATTGAGTACTATTTTCCAGTGCTCGTTTCACTGTTTGGTTGATTCTGCGCCCCGGCAGTTTCGTAATCGCGGCGGATGGTTGCTTACGCGCCAGCGCTTCGAGCGCAAAGGCCATAGTGAGGGCCTCTGACCCGGCGTAGTATTGCACGCCACCAATAGCGGGGTCGACATACAATGGGTCGGCAACTAGACGGCCAGTCTTATAAAGCGCCAGGAGCTGCTTTTGGGCGATTGCTTGATGCGATAGAGGCAGCTCGAGTTTTTTAGCGGCAGTGAGCAGCATGGCAAGGTGCATGGCTGAGAGCTCTTTTTTGCCCAGCTCCTGGCGTACGTATCTTTTAAGTGTGCGCAGTTCTGGCCCGTGGTACCACTTTGATAAAAAGTACAGAGCTGGAACTGTGCCCACATAATATGGCGATGTCAGTTGCTTGGCGGCAATGGCGTCGTCGAGGTAACTATTCAGTCCTGGTAAACTCACGTTTTGCGTCGCAAGCAGCGCGCCAATGTTGGCGTTGATTACCACGTCGACATCGTTCCACTGCTTTTTTGGATCACTCGTGAGCAGCCAGGTACGGTACGGGCCGCCTGGTTGAGTTTCAGTAGCAATTAAAAGTTTAGCCAGTTGGGCTTGCCCGTGACCATTAATATATGAAGGAGTATGCATCTGAAGGGCCAGTAACGCGCAGGCGGTGTCATCCATGTCGTCGGGATATGGATAGCGCTTGGCGATTGCTGCCGAACGTTGCCAATAGTTCCACGAGCCACCAGAGCTTTTTTTGTTATGTAAAAAATCAGTGGCTTCTTGCCGGATATCTTGAGTGTCAGGCACCTCTTGTAGGCACAAGGCAATGAGCGATGTAAAGAAAATCGTTGGATGTTGCCGGTGAGGCAGAAACGGTTGCTTGTTGGTGCCGGCCCGACCCATAAAGCTGCCGTCTGGTTGCTGTTCGCGCCGCAAAAAGGCCACCCCGTTACTGAAGTCGATATCCATAATTAGCTAGGTTTCTTTTGGCTGCGCAGCAGGAGCTTAAATGCTGTCCCCTGTTTTGGCGAGCTGGTAACACGTACTGAGCCGCGGAAGTCTTGAGTGACGATCTGCTCTACCATAGCCAAGCCAATGCCCATGTTACGACGCTCGGATGGTTTATTGGTGTAAAACGGTTCAAAAATGTGGCTAATTTCATCAGATTTGAGGCCGCGGCCCCAGTCGCGCACCACAAGCGTGATTGTTGGCTTTCCTTGTTCGACCGTAATGCTGATACGGCGTTTCCCCGGC
This sequence comes from Saccharimonadales bacterium (SeqCode), assembly GCA_036384495.1. GTDB lineage: Bacteria > Patescibacteriota > Saccharimonadia > Saccharimonadales > UBA4665 > JAQGHB01. Next base: position 1,367 of record DASVMD010000059.1, on the reverse strand, counting down.
TCGACAGCGCTTTGTTCGTCGTAGGCTTCGATGGCATTAACGATAAGATTGGCGGCCAGCTGGTTAAATTTTACAGGATCGCCATATAGCCGCGGCCGGCCGTCTATGTGTAGATCAATTTTGACACCGCTTTCGCGCGCCCGATGCGCCAATATGCTCATTACTTGCTTGATTTCGTGCTGCAACTGGAAGTTCATTAAACTGCCCTGCCCTTTGAGCTGCATGCGGGCAGCCGCCACAAATCGTTCGATGTGTTGCAGGCTTTGAACGGCGCGTTTGAGGAGTACGGGTCGTGGTTCGGTGCTCAGTTGCTCCAGATTGAGCGAAGCAACCGTCAACGGATTGGCAACTTCGTGCAGCAGCCCGGCGCTCAGTCGTCCAAATTCGGCTAATCGCTGCAATTCCATAACGCGCACTAATTGAGCTTGCTCGAGCTCGCGCGTTCGTTCAATCACTTTTATTTCTAGGCTATCGCGTTCGAGTTGAAGTTCGGCTTCCGAAGCCCGTGCTCTTGCCAATGACTTGGCCGTTTCCAGATTTGCTAACCAGGCGACGAGGCCGATCACGAATAGAATAATGGCGTAGCCAATGGCCGAAGCCATTTCTAGTTTAATACCCGACCAGCTGAGATCGGGGTGCAGATGCCCGTACGTTTGAGCATAGCCGATCGGAATCAGCCCACCTGCCACGACGAGGCTGACCACAAGTGCCGCGCGGGCGGTGAGTAGCACGCCCGCGATAATAATGGCTATGGCTAGTACTAACTGGGCGGCAGGCAGCTCAAAGCTCCACTGCAACACCAATTGCAAGCCCGCCAGCATTAAAAAACCGACGAAAATGTAAGCGCCGATCTCAAAATAGCCCTTGCGCGATAATCTCCACAGGCCCAAAACAATGGCCGTAAACACCAGCAGCATAACCAGTGACTGAGCGCCCGGCGCGGCAATGCCAGTGAGGTGATTGATAATATTGGCCAGGTCGGCAATAACGACCGTTACCGCGAGAACGGCCAAAAGAATATTCAGTATCAGCTCCCGGCGCTGAGTGTCGGGCGTACTGCTATGTGGTGCCAGTAATTTCTGATGCCAGGATGATACGTCAAGCGCAGGTCGGGAAAAGTGCACGGCTGTAACCTTATGTTAGTTGGTATGAAACGGGGACCGTTTCGGTCCCCGTTTGGCGTTACGACGACGCTTCGCCGTCGGCCCATGGCGAGAATGTATCCGCCATAGAGCTTGCCAGGGCCGGAATATCCTCGGCCTTGCGTGCCGCCGGATCGGTCAGCACTTTCTGGAGCAACTCGTTCATGCCTACCCCCTTATATTACTATGCGCTACTACTTTTGATTGCATCAATTTTGTAGCCAA
>DASVMD010000058.1:0-23855 GCA_036384495.1 Saccharimonadales bacterium (SeqCode) | reverse complement strand
AGAAAAAATACTTTCGGGCTGTGCACCAGCGCGGCAGCAATGCTCAGGCGTTGACGCTGGCCGCCGGAGAGTTGTTCGGCAAAGCTATTGGCTTTTTCGCCGAGCTGAACGTCGTCGAGGAACTCTTGCGTATTTACTCTTTCACCGTAAGCAGCTGCGAACATTTCGATAATCTCACTCAGTTTTTGCTTGTCTTGAAAGGCCGCTGTTTGTGGCTGGACGCCAATAATCCGCTTAACTTCGGTGGGCTGCTCGGCAACGTTAATGCCAGCAACATGAATAGTGCCGCCGTCGATTTCCCGCATGGTCTCGATCATCTCGAGTGTGGTGGTTTTGCCAGCGCCGTTGGGGCCTAAAATACCGAAGATCTCGCCCTTTTCAACTTCGAACGAAATACCGTCTACGGCAGGCTTGTCGTCATAGATTTTTTTGAGGTTTTTGACTTTGAGTATTGCTGACATTGCAACCAACTATAGCAAACAAAAAACACCCGATCAACAGATGATCGGGTGTTTTAGGAAAGGTCCTGTAATTAGGAGCGCTTAACAGTCAAGAAACCGTTGCGTGGGTTTTCGTTGACGGTGAAGCCCGCAGGAAGGTCGGTACCTTCTGGGCGCTCGTCCTTGCTGAAGTAGTAGATTCGCTGCAGTTTGCCGCCGCGAAGTGTGACTTCCTTAGAATTTAAGTAGTATGTTACACCTTTAGAGTTAGTGTGCTTGTAAGCCATCTTGCTCTCCCTCTCTTAACAATTAGTAGTGTACCCCTAACATACTCTCGTAGGATTTTACTTGTCAACCCCTTAGCCCAGATAATGTGTTTTCCGGTTGCGCTTACCGTATCGCTGTATTACACTGAATCAGTAACCATAAAAACTATAAAGAGGTGGAGAAGAGAAGATATGGATTTTACGAACCGCAGTAATCAAGCGCCAGCGGCGGCCCCTAGTGGTCACACGACAGCACCGGCATCTAGCGGCGCCCGAAAGAGTAAACAAAATACCGATGGCAAATGGGGTCGAGTCGCAGTCGTTGTGGCAGCCGCACTGATATTTATTCTTATCGCAGCAGTTGCAGTAAAGATTGGCACGACTTCAACCAATCCCGAAGAAAAATACGTCGATAGCTCCAAGCTCCAGGCCGTATTCCTCAACACCGGTCAAGTATATTTCGGCAACATCAAAACGCTCAATAGCAAATATTTTGTCGTAAGCAATATCTACTACCTTCAAACCACCAGCGGTGATTCCACAGATAAAACTAAGACCACCAACACCAGCGTCTCACTGGTAAAATTGGGGTGTGAACTCCACGAACCGTTCGACCAAATGGTCATCAACCGCGACCAAGTCACCTTCTGGGAAAACCTCCAAGATAACGGCCAAGTTGCCACCGCCGTTAAGAGCTTTGAAAAGGCAAATCCAAACGGCCAGAAGTGTAGCGATCAGAGCAATAGCTCGTCCAACACCAGCAACACCGTTCAGAACGCCGGCACATCTAACAACGCCGCAACTAACAGCACTAGCAACACTACTAACAAGCAGTAGCTAACACCTAGCGCTTAGTAAAAACATCCTTCTTTTGAAGGGTGTTTTTGTTTACGCTTGCACATTATGTGAGGATAGTGTTTTTAGGAGTTCGGCTTAAAGACGCGCCGAGCGCAGATGATCCGAGTGTAAGTGAGCCCTGGATAACACACGTCAGGGTAGCACGTGGGGGAGAAGATCCGTTCCATCTCAAGCATGGTCTTTGGTTTACACTTCCTTATGGCAATATCACCCAAAACAGCCGCGGGCTGTTCAGGGGATTTTTATATAATACCGAGTCCGTGCATGTGGGCTTCTCGGATGGGGATATACTAAGGTTTTATGGGCTAAGTAATTTCCGTGAGACAGGCCGAACTGTTGGTCATATTGATCAAAGAATGGAGCTTACCCGCATCGATAAAGAGCTCGGCTTTACGTTTCGGGAAGTCGTAAAAGAAATCATCTGGCCCGAGAAAAAAGTGCTGGTTCCGGTGGAGCGAGAAGATGCCGCCCGTGTTATACCAATTAGACGTTCTTCTTAAACCACTTATCGATAATAAATACGAGCACGCAAGTTAGGGCACTGAAAATTGTGGCTACTAGGCTCCAGCCAGCCAGATCGGGTGACCAACGCGGCGAGGCGAACGAGAATTTGTAGAGATCTTCGGGGATCGGTGTTATTACTTTGCCGCCATGCGAGGTAACATAGGCTTCGATACAGGGCACACGGTTGCGACCCGAGAAATCCGTGGAATCCTGGGCTTCGCAGGCGTGCTGAGCATCGGTGTAGATTTGGCTATTGGCGGCCGAGGCGCTGTCGCCTTGGGCTTTTTGCAGGCGCTCGTAGGTATATTTGAGCTGGATGGGCGGATAGACGGCGTTGGGGCCGGCGCTGAGGTTGGTGTTCATGTGTCTGGTTACATAGGCCTGCAGCGCCTTGAGCGCGCCTTGTACGTCGCCATCGTTCTGATCGGCCGTGTATACGGCATTACGCAGCTTAACCATGTGTTGGTTGTTGGCCCTGAGCGAAAATACGCAAATCACCGCCAACAGCAGTGTTACAATCAACAAATACACCGGTTTTACGGCCCTAATTTTGGTCCACAGATGATGCAGTTGGCGCTTATCCATACGCTTATGATTATATAGCAGCTGGACGGTAATCCTAAGAGACTGTACCCTATAAACATGCATATTTATTTTTCGGGCATCGGTGGAGCGGGTATTGGGCCGCTAGCGCTAGTGGCCAAACAAGCCGGCTACACCGTTTCAGGATCCGATAAACAGGATTCGAGTTACCTGGCCTACCTGCGTAAGCATGGGATCAGCGATATCCACGTTGGGCAAACTGGTGAGGCCATTGCTGCCGTACACGACAAAACGCCGATTGACTGGTTTGTATACACCTCTGCGCTGCCGCTTGAAAACCCCAACGCTCCGGAACTGGTTTTTTGTAGGGAGCAGGGGATTAAGACCTCTAAACGCGATGAGCTGCTGAACCAAATTTTAAGTGATAAAAAACTGAAGCTACTAGCCGTTGCCGGCACACACGGCAAAACCACCACAACCGCCATGGTTACCTGGCTATTTACCCAATTGCACGAGCCGGTAAGTTACCTTCTGCCAGCTAAAACCAGCTTTGCTGAAATGGGTGCCTATAACCCCGCCAGCCAATATTTTATTTATGAAGCCGACGAATTTGATCGTAATTTCCTGGCCTACGAGCCTGAAATCAGCCTGATTACCGGTGTTAGCTGGGACCATCATGAGATTTTTCCGACGCGCGAAGATTATCAGGCAGCATTTGTGGAGTTTATTAGCCAGTCTCAGCACACGTTCATCTGGCAAGACGATGCCGATTACTTAGGACTCGAAGAATCCACAACACTTAACATGTTAAGTGTTGAAGAAAAACAGATAAGGGAAGTGGGGTTGCTGGGATTATATAACCGGCTTGATGCCTGGCTAGCAATCCAGGCCGTACACCGCGCCACCAAGACTCCGGTTACTCGGTTGATCGAAATCATGAACGACTTCCCTGGCCTCAGCCGCCGCATGGAACAGATCGCGCCTGGCCTGTATAGCGACTACGCCCACACCCCCGAAAAAATCCGTGGCGCCATGAGCGTAGCCGGCGAAATGGCCGAAGAATCTGGCAAAAACCTAGTGGTAGTGTACGAACCGCTAACCAATCGCCGCCAGCACTATATGCTTGACGAATACCGCGATGTCTTTAATGGCGCCTCCAAAGTCTATTGGATCCCTAGTTATTTGGCGCGTGAAGATCCGGCACAGCGCATAATTCCGCCCTCAGAATTAATTGCGCATCTGTCTGACCCGTCAATTGCCAAGCCCATGGAGCGCGACGCCGAGCTCAAAAAAGTCATCCAACAACACATAGACGCTGGTGATATGGTCGTCGGCATGGCCGGCGGTGGCGGCAACAGCCTCGACGACTGGCTCCGGCACGAATTCCAAAGCTAACACTTAACTTTATGTAGCTGTTTGCGCTACGGCTTAACGACGCTTGCCAAGTGAGGGTAGTCCCGCCAACACTTCGTAGGAGTGGCTGTCGATAAGCCCACTGATAGCCTGTGCCTCATTGCGCAAAGATTGAATTGCCAGCTCGGCTGCCATTCTGTCGACTTTACGCACCGTGGTGGTAATTCGATGGTCTCCAGCGTCGCTCACACTTTCATATATAACAGTTCCAACCCGAGCCACAAACGCTGGCTTACCGGTTGGCTTTAGTGTCGCATCAAATTGCAAGCGGGTAACAGTTTCCGGCAAAATTGCATCAAGATCCTGACGCAGGAAGTAGCCCTCCATGAACTCTGCCGTGACTGGTAGCTTCGTACCAATAACAGCAGGAACATTTCCGTAGTATCTATGGGTGAGTTGCCCGACAGCACTTGCGACTGATGCCTCTGGGAACCGCATGTAAACCCCTTGCTCATTCTCGCTTTCTTCGAAAGCCGCGAGATAACTTCTATAGGCAAAGCCTCCAATGACAGCTACGATCTTTGGTGTAATATCTGCTTTACGTATTGGAGCTTCGAGTAGACTGACAGGCTCTAGGACGCCAGCATCTAAAAGTCTACTCGCATGGGGATGAGCTTGTAGATACCTTTCTGCATCTCGTATTTTAGACGTATATCCCAGGGACCTGTATTCTTTTTGATAGTTTTTCTTATGCCGATCAACTAATTGCTGGTCGGCCGCCAGTCTATCTTTGGTCAAGCCATAATCCTCTGGTCTTAAGCCTGGTACTAGGCCTGCCCTATATTTGTAGGCTTCGTGCAGCCTTAGCCTTTTTCGAGCATCTGTAAGTGGGATGTCATTTACCTCTTTGCCACGGTGGCTAAATGTCGTTGTCGCCGCTTCATCAGGACTCGCGGCCTCTTTAGCCTCTTCAAAAAGAACCCTCTCCTCCCAGTAGCTCACAGCTTGAGATATTGAGCCGTAGCGCATTGCTTCCATCATAATTTTTTTGCCAAATGCAAAATGTAATCTGCACTCCTCTAGAGTGGTATTATATGGTGCAAGCTCCGTCCCCGCAGCTACAAACTCTTTCGACATAAATATATTCTGACATGCAATAACTATATTGGCAATACTTCAGTCAACGTCAATGGCCTGCTCATTTTTACGCCCAGCCGTATGCAGCGAATTGTTTGCCGGCATCGATTTGCTCTAGGTAAAAGCGCACTGAGGGCACGATGTTTTCAGGCAAGTTGTGGGGATCGAACCAAACGAGCTCCTTGTGGACGTGTGGTTCGGCATTGTGGAGCTCTCCTTCCCAATCGGTGGCTTCAAACCAGAAATCGATCCAGTCTACTTCGTCGTGGCGGTCGCCGACCAGTAGGAATTTGAGGTTTTCGGGCTTAACTGTTACGCCAACCTCTTCTTTAATTTCACGAACGGCGGCTTGCAAAATGGGCTCGTTCTTTTCGACTTTTCCGGCGGCTACAGTATAGTAGCCGTTCATCCAGTCGGTGTTTTCGCGGAGTAAAAATGCGATTTTGCCTTCGCGGCGGAAAATTACGTACACGGCGGTAAACGGTGTGGCGGTGTCGTATTTCATCGGTTGTCGCCCTGCCCCTTAATGACATTGCGTTTTGCGCGGTCTTGCAGTTTTTTGACGTTGAGCTGCATGACTTCGTCCAGGCTGAGGCCCAGCGAATCAGCCAAGACGGCAATGTACCACACCACGTCGCCGAGCTCTTTCACGAAATCGTCGTGCTGCTCTTTGGTAAACTCGCCGCCGCGGTAGGCGACGGCCTTTTTCCATTTTTCGACGATTTCACCGGCCTCGCCGGCAATGCCCATGACCCAGATGCTGTTTTGCAAGTGCGGGTCATCGGTGCTTTTAACAGCGGTTTTTAGTGCTTCTTTTTGATATTCGTCGAATGTCATGACTACTCCTCGTTTGGTTTTATTGTAACTGCTCCCTCGCGGATAACTTCGATGGCGTCGTCAACAATGCGGATAATTGTAGACGGCTGATGGCCGGATAAATCGCCGCCGTCTTCGTAAAAATCGACGTCTTTAGGGAAGTATTTTTTGGCTTGAGCAATGGTGTTTGCCGTGGGCTCGCCAGGATGATTGGCGCTGGAAGTTAGCAGCGGCCCGGTTTTTTGGAGCAGCGCTTGTAGTTCAGGATGCTTGGGAATGCGGACCGCCAAGCTTTGCTTTCCCTGATGCAAATATGCCAACGCCGGATCGGCACACGGAATGATAACGCTGACGGCATCAGGCCAGAATTGCTCCACTGCCTTTAGGTAACGACGTTTGAGGCCAAGCTGTTCGAGCTGCTCGATGCTGGCGGCAATGACGGTGCCGGGTTTGTGCTCACGGTGTTTGAGCGCGTACAATCTAGCCACTGCCGACTCATCGGCGGCACGGGCAACCAGACCGTAGACAGTGTCGGTCGGGATAATTCCTACCGCGCCGGGCAGCTGTAGTTTTTGTTGGGCGTCGTTAAACATAGTCACTTATTTTACAATAATTTTTGGTTGATTGGTAGGGATCAGCGCGTATTTTTAGAAACTATTTGGCAGTTTGGAGGTAGGCGTAGGTGGCCAAGGCCGCCAAGCCGAGCACGATCACCACGGTGGCAAAAATGGCCATACCGACACCATTACTTGGCTGGCGCGGCGGTTTCGTGGGAGCTGGCGCAGGTTTTGCTTGTTTTTTAGGCTCCACGGGTGCCACAGCAGGAGAGGCGCTGGGTTCGGCGGGCGGACTTGCCGGAGGTGGCGCAACTACATCCATAACAGGACTAGGCGCGGCGCGAGGAGTTTCTGGTTGCATACATGCATTATAGCACTCAAGCGTAAGCGTTATAGGACCAGCTTGGAGCCATGGCGGCGGATCAGGCCCTCGCGGAGCAAATCATCGATAACGGTATCGAGGCGTTCGTCATGTATAGCAGCGTGCAACTGGGCAACAGTTAGCTCCTGCGAGCCGAGTTGCCGTAGAACTGCACCGCGAATTTGCCGTTTTGACCCCTCAAATCGCGATTGTTTCGTGTACGATGCGCTCCGCCGATTATGATTACCGACCGTCTGCTTCAAATATGACCCGTAGTCCATGAGCGCCCAATACCACTCGCGGGGATGCTCGAGATCGAGCGCCAAATCGACGTATTTCATAATGTCTTTGTCGCTAATATCCTCGTGATCTTCAAAAAAATGATGAATAATCACCGTACGTATGTTGGTCTCAATAAACGCGACTTTTTGATTGAAGGCGTAGGCGGCAATGGCTCCAGCAGTGTTAACGCCAACGCCGGGCAAACTCACTAGGTCAGGAATGGTCTGCGGAAAGACGCCATCAAAATCGGTGACTACTTTTTGGGCAGCCTGATGCAAAAATTTAGCACGGCGATTGTAGCCAAGCCCCTGCCAGGCGCGCAGCACATCACCGAGCGATGCTCGTGCCAGATCCGTAGCCGATGGAAATTGCTCCAAAAAGTCTCGATATTTAGAAATCACTCGCGACACCTGCGTTTGCTGCAACATCAGCTCGCTGACCATGATTTTATAGGGGTCAAATGAGCCGTCAAGCTCAGGCTGGCGCCACGGCAAATCGTGCCGCCCGTGCTTCGCGTAATAATCCCAAACTTGGACTTTAAATTCTTCCATCCTGTATACTCTTATTATGTCATCTCCTGAGCAGCCAACAAACCCTCTTCCATCTGAAGATATTGGACGCATTGGCAGACGTTTGCTACGACTCGCAAAAGATTTTGACGGAACTGTTAAGCGAGAGTTACCTCCTGAAATTGCGCAAGCTTTTTTGGACGAACAGCACGAAGTAGCCGCACATCGTGATAGAGCAGCAACTAGTGGTTCGTTGGATATGCATCTGGATTGAAGTTACGATATCATAGGGAGACATCATGATTCAGTATGGCTCCAGATTTTTAAAGCGGTTTGCGGTGCTCTTGCCTGGCATCGTGATTGCCTACTTTTCGGTTCGCGACATTTTTCCGTACTTTGACCGACGATTACCCCTAGGTTTGGCAATTTTAGTTACTTACGCCATTGGCGCTTACGTTTTGATACCGGCAATTATCCGCGTGTTCCGTATTTTTCGGCCGGCCAATCACCTCCCGCTGTACTGTGTCACCCCTGATGGTTTTGCCTCTGACCCTTTAAACATTGGCATTATCGCCACCCGACGGCAGCTGATCACCACCATGGAAAAAGCTGGCTGGTTTGTGGCCGATCCGCACCGGGGACAGTATCTGGTGCGTCATGTGTTGAGTATTTTGCTGGGCTGGCCGTATCCGCACGCGCCGGTGAGCAGCTTATACCTATTTGGACGCAAGCAGGACGTGGCTTTTGAAATTCCCATCGAAGGCGCTGGCACCGGCAGTCGGCATCACGTGCGATTTTGGGCCACCACCTACAAAGACAAGCAAAAACTGACGGTGCAAAGTATTCACTGGCACCGCCGCCGGGCGCATGTGGAGGGTGATAATCTCCTGTGGGTTGGCGCAGCCTCGCTGGATAGTGGCATTGCGCCGATTAAACACAACTTGCAGATCACGCACATGATACATCCCGACACCAATCGCGAACGCGAGCTGATTATTAGCCAATTGCGCAGCGCTGATCTGTTACGAACCACGCAAACGATTGCCCTCGACAAACCCTATCGACTGACCAATCGTGCTTTCGGCGGCTATCTTCACACTGATGGCAAAATGACTGTTGTGAAATTAAAACACACTCAGCTATAGCCCGCCATAACCGTATCCATAGCCCTTAAGGTCTTGCGACGGCTTGTAATAATCCGAGATTTTGAGCGGCTGGCCACCACCAACCGGCATAATATACAGCTCGCTACTGTCTTTGGAAACCAGCACGTAATTGTCGGTAAACCAGCCGTACGGCGAGTAATCGCTCAGGCTGGCAACCTGTTTACGCGAACCGGCGTTGATGTCACCGGTAAACAAGGTGTTTTTGCCGTCGCGCAGTTCAGTCCAGAATGTTTGGTTGCTGGCCGGCGACACCAAGTAGGTAGGATAGGGTTTGGTGAGATCCGACGACTCAAGACTGACCGTGCTGACCGATTGATTCTCAAAGTTGTAATACGTGGTGCTGTTATCCTTGTAGCTATAAACGCCAAAATGTACGGCTTGTGGTTCGTACAGCGCCGACTGGATGTAACCTGTGCCGGCAGCCGCAAAGCTCTGATAGTCTTTTTTGTTTTGACGGCCTGGCTGTACCCCGCGGATAGTGTTAGATTTGCTGCTCAAGTCATAGCCCGAGCCTGTGGAACTATAAGTGTTCCAGCGCGTGGCGTACACAACGGTGTTATCCAAGATGTAGAAATTGCCAAAACTTTGGTAGGCGTAGCTGTCCGGCGTGCCTTCGGCCTGGTTTTGATCCAGTTGGTTGAGCTGCGCGTTCTCGGCATCGTAACTTTTGAGCAGTTCGTGATTGCTCTGCGTTTCGGGCACGGTGTTGCTCACCAGATCATATACAAAATTGTGCCCCGTCCAGCCAACCAGCGTGAAGGTGGCATTACTGCTGTCGAACTGGGTCATTTTGTCGTTGCTGGTGTCAATCAGGTATAACGCGGTGCGCGCGTCGCGCTTGGATTCAAGCACTAAGTAACGCCAATCGCGTGTAGCCAGTAAGTTGGTGTCGTTAGCGCTTTCTTTGCCAGTGCCAGTCACCACCGTTTGGCGCCCAGTACCGTCGAGGTTTGTCTTAACGACATCGATGGTGCCATTGAGGTTCGACAAGAAGTACACATGCCCGCTCGGCGTCAGCTTAAAGGTGTTAGCCGCAACTACTTCGCTGGTGACTTTGACGGTCACCTGGGCCTGATTAAAACCACTGAGCTGCACGGTGGCTTTATCTTGGTCGGCTTTGGTTGGCAGCACGACTATGGCCTTGCCTTTGTTATTGGTTTTGGCGGTGGTGTCGAGTACCTTAATTTCGGCATTGGCCAGCGGCTTGCCACTAATGCTGTTAACAACCGTAATTGGTACCTGTCGACCGGTGGCCACAAGCGAAACTTTTTGCGGCGCCGGCGCCTTGAGGCCCACAAAAACCTTGCCGGTTTTGGTGGTGAAATATTGCTTACTGACAACTAATTTTTTGTCGCCAACCGCTGCCTTAATAGTGGCCTTGCCGTTGGCGTCGGTCTTAGCCGCTTTGCCATCCAGCGTGACCACCGCACTGCTGACCGGCGTGTTAGTTTTACTGTCCAAAACACTCACGGACACCTGTTTTTTAATAACCAAGCCGAGCAGTTTGTAGCGGACTTGCGGCACGCCGAACACAACCAAAATGAGCACCACAATCACTGCCCAGGTTCGCTTTTGCTTGAACAGCGCCTTGAGCTTGGTTTTCCAGTCGGATTTAGTGAATTGCGGTTGTTTATTAGCAGCATCTTCGGCCGCTAGCACGGTGTCGCTTTCGGTGGACATGATGTCGTCGACGGCTTTGTCAGTGGCAGGATTTTCGAAGTCGGGGTTTGTAATGTCGTCTGGTGCGGTTTGGGCTGGCTCGGTAGCGGGTGCTGGAGTTGGCGATGTAGGGCTTTTGCTCTCTGTTTTGGGGTCTATGCCGACTTCTTTTAGCACCTCACTCGGAACCTCCGGCGCGGTTTTGGGATCAGTAAAAATGTCGATGGCCGGAGCGGCACTGGGCTTTGCTGCGGGCTCGGCGGGCTTGGCCGGCTGCCGCGGATCCATCATCGAATCAACCCGCTTCTCAAGCGATGGGTCGCCTTTTGGCTGCGCTGCATCTGATTCTTTTTTATCGGCCATAATGCTTATTCTTTATCCAGTCTAGCAAAAATTACAGCCTGGAACCACCTCAACCAAGTGCTACCACCTGCTATTTATGGCTCAAAAACTTTTCAGCATACGAGCCAAGCACACCGTTAATCATAGTCTGATATTTGGCATTGTGCTGCTTGGCGTAGCGCTTAAATAAGTCCAGGCTATGCTTATCTATCGCAATAGTAATCCGCTCTTTCTCTGATTTGCGAACCAGTTCGGCAGGAGATGGCAACAGATCCTTTGTTATCACTACCGCCGTTTCGAGTAGTTGCTCTATGTCGGCCGGTGCGTCGGTGTATTTAATGTTGTCGCTCATATATTTTCTTCCCTTTCCGCCAATATCCAGCTCCAATAATGCGGATATTGCCCTTTCTTATAGTAAACCTTACGGTAGCGATCCCACTATTCGGCAGCCTACCTATACAAAAATATCTCTTTTCGCCGGAAGAGTGCTTCGCATCTTCTAGAATTATGCGCTTCTTGTCAAAGAAAGCGTCCTGAGCTTCATAAAACGACAGTTTATGCTTGGCGAAATTTGCCAAATTTTTGCTGTCATCCCATTCAAAACTCATACATATAATTATACATGCTTTTATGCACAATTCAACATATTGTTCTAGAACATGCTTGTTAAGTAATCCGACTTAAACTACTATTATGTGCAATGAACCTGATTATTGTAAGTGGAGCAACTTCAACTGGTAAGTCCACCTTGGCTCGCAAACTAGCCAAAGACCTCAAAATACCGCTGTTTCTGCGGGATGACTTCAAAGAACAGCACTTTGATACATTTGGAGGAAAGCCCTCTCTTAAACAACTTGGTTCAATCGACATTGCCAGCAGAAAGAAGCTCTTTTCCATACTAGAAGATGCCGTAAACAAAGATACTGATTTGATTATTGAATCAAATTTTATGTACTCCGAACGCAATACACTTCAAGAGAAATTGGGCGATAGTACAAACGTAGTAGAAATCTTTTGTCGTGCCAGCGGCCGCACCATTTTAAAGCGATACACTAAGCGCTATCGCTCAGGCGAAAGACACCGTGGACACCGTGACTACCTATGGTATCCAATCGTGGCTATCGAATCTCTTGGCCCTGTCCACCGAAGATATAGGCCGCTACTTCTATCCAATCGCTCTAAGATTGTTGACACGGAAGACTTTTCAAAAATTGACTACCCCGACATTGTCAGTTTTATAAGAGAAAATATCGTCTAGCTGGGTATGGTTACAAACTTTAACTATTTGGCCGCTACTTCGCTCGGCTCACCAGGATAAAGAGCGCCCTAATGGGGTTTCTTTTGTTGAAATAGATTTCTTCGGCCACATGACCAAGATAGATTCCCAGGACTATTGCCGAAATAATTTTGACGCCAACGAGCAGCCCGACCGCAAGTATAGCCAGCCCCGTAACGCTGTGGTGGATGTGCCACTTTGGATGCCGATCACCCTTTATTTTCTTGGAGACCTTCTTGGATATTGGGTTAAGCAGGAAAGTGATGGCAAGAGTGATCAGGGTTACGACAGCGAATAACATAAGCCAAGTAAATCACAGATGAAAGGCCCAAGCAACAACAGATAGAAAGCTGGTATACTCCTTACATGTTGCACGGCTTCTTCCCAAGCTACTTTGAATGGTGGCATCTGCCAGTCGTGTTCCTGGGCGGGTTAATTGGCGAGAGCATAGGAGCCCTGGTTGGCGGTGGAAGCATCGTGACCATGCCAGCGCTGCTCTTAACCGGTGCTCCGCTTCACTCTGCGATTGCCATAGATAATGCGGCCTCATTGGCCACCGAGGCCGGAATTATATCCGAGACATGGCACAAGATCGTAGCTCGTAAACGGCTTGTCGTCCTGATGGCCATACCCATGACCCTGGGCGGTATCATCGGCACATGGTTGCTACTCAACATATCTGCAGACGTTATTCGCTATATTATGGCTGGCACTGTTTTGTTCCTACTTATACATAGCTACATGTCTAAGTCACCTCACCCGGATGATGTGTCACGTCGCAATTACATATTACTTACAGTCTTTTTATTCCTTATTGGTATTTACTCAAACTTTATTGCGGCCGGGGAGGGAGCCTTCAGCCGTATGGGCATTATGGCTATCTTAGGCCTACCGTTTGTCGAAAGTACCGGCCTTAAGGCAACAGCGACCACGCCATCGCGCATCTATTTGCTGATTGTGACTGCTTTTGTAGGCCTGATCGTATGGCCGTATCTGCTGACAATGTGGGTAGGAAACTTTATAGCCGGCAAATATTCCACGAAGTTTGTAAAAAAGGTGCCCGATCATTTCTTAAAGCCAATCCTGACCCTGATGAGCATTGGTTTCGTGGTGTACCTAGTATTCTTTTACTAAGCCTTAAATGTTGCCAACAAAGGTCGGTGGTCCGAAACGTCACTTGTAAGCACCTTGAAGTCTTTCAGGCTAAAGTCACTTGTTTTACTCCAGTACACATAATCTAAATTGGCTCTTAACGGCGTAAAACGATGGGCATTATAGCGCCACGTAGGCCGCCAAAATGAACCAGTTCTCACATGCATGAGGTCTTTAAGCTGCGAACGCAAAGAACCTGGAAAGAAGCGCCACTGGTTCATATCACCTATCAGCAGCGTATCGTGCGCAAACGGCTTGCTGTGCATTAACTGCGCGAGACTTTTTATGCCGGCGCGATGTGGCTTCATGCCATCAACCGTAGCAGTTGGATGTGCCGCCACAAGCTTCACTTTAGAGCCTTGTGGCAAAGTCACCGTCGCGCTGATTATTTCCTTATCGAAGTCGGGGTAGCCGAACTTTGCAGCCGAGCCATTCTTGCTAATCACATGCCGCTGCTTGTCGCTCAGCTTAAACTTAGAACAAATAACGACGCCGGACATGCAGTAGTCCGGCGACTTCATTATTATCATCGGCGCGATATGGTGGTAGCTATAGCCCAACTCTCGCAAATGCTCAACTACGGGAGGTAACTTATTTTGATCTGGCTGCACTGCCTCGCAGAGCACAATACAATCAGGATTGTATTGATCGCTTAATCTTTTCAGCTCCCCCAGGAGACGATGTAGCCTGTCTTTTCCTTCAATCTGGTTAATATGCCAAATATTCCAGGAAAGTACAGAAAATTCCATATTTAGGCGAGGTGTCGAAGCAGGCTCAGCGCGAAGGCGTTGAAGCGCTTTTTGGAATGGACGTAAAAACTCATGTAGGGTAACTCTTCTCTCTTTTGCTTTTAGCTACTGTGAAATATCTTACAGCTGCATAAGAAAGGCGTCAAGTTTAAGTTCGTTTACGTGGCGGCCAGGGCACCAAAACACTGGTTTGTTTTTGGTATTTTTGATAATCGGGATCTGTTTTATGGCGTTTTTCAATCGGCGGAATGCCTGACACGAACAATATTAAAATAGTTAAGGTTAGCGGTCCGGCAAGACCAACCCAGCCGTAGCTGGCCTGCAAAGCAATAATGCCGATTCCCCACCACTGTGTCAGTTCACCGAAATAATTGGGATGGCGGCTGTAGCGCCACAAACCGGTTTGCAAAATTTTGGGATGGTCTTTTTGGGCACGGAACTTTTTTAGCTGGTAGTCGGCAATAGACTCGGTTACGAAACCCACGGCCCAAATTATTGCGCCCAAAACTGACAGCCACTTCCAGCCGGTCAGTTGCGCATTGGTCGCCATAACGATTGGCAAGCAAATCAGCCACACCAGCGCGCCCTGCAACAAAAAGATCGAGAAATAGGCGCGAATCCAGGGGTTACCCTTCCATTTTTTGCGTAGTTCAGTGTAGCGGCGATCTTCGGGGTGCGTGAGTGAGCGCCTGCCAAGATGCCAGGTCATGCGCACGCCCCACACCGTCACAATTGCGGCAATCAAATACGTTCGGAAAACCGGTCGCTCTATAACCGCCGCCCAGGCAACCAGCACAAACCCCAAACCCCAGGCGCCATCTACCGTATCAATGCGCTTACGCCATACCGCCACCAACCAGGCCAGCGTCATATATACCACCAGCAGCGCAGCATTTAGGAGCAAAAGATGTCCAACAATACTAGCCACGGGGGCGCAAACGACTGCATTCATGCCCTAAGCATACACTGCTAATGATTTACCGTCGACATATCGGCGTAACGATCGCCGGCGGTGCTGCCTTGCGGCATGGCATCGTTGAGCCCTTGCAAATCTTCTTCGCTGAGTTCGATATCGACAGCCGCGATGTTTTCCTTCAAATATTCAATATGTTTGGTGCCTGGAATTGGCACAATGTCCTTACCTTGAGCGAGCACCCACGCCAGCGCGAGCTGCCCCGGCTTAACGCCTTTTTCATCGGCGATTTCCTTAACTTTGTGTACCAGTTCCATATTTTTATAGAAATTATCGCCTTGAAAGCGCGGGTTGTTACGGCGGAAATCGTTTTCGGGGATATCTTCCGGCTTTTCAAAACTCGCTGTCAAAAAGCCACGGCCTAGTGGGCTATACGCTACAAAGCCGATACCCAACTCGCGGACGGTGTCTAGAATTTCTTCTTCCGGGTCACGAGACCACAACGAATACTCAGTCTGCAAGGCAGTAATTTTATGTACGTTGCTGGCCTTTCGGATAGTTTCGGCAGCCGCTTCGCTCATACCCAAATAGCGCACCTTGCCCTCTTCAACTAAACGCTTCATTTCGCCAATAGTGTCTTCGATTGGCACATTCGGGTCAACACGGTGCTGGTAATACAGATCGACATGATCAACTCCGAGTCGTTGCAAACTGTCCTCAATACACTTGCGGACATACTCCGGTTTACCATTGACACCTAGAAACTCCCCGTTTGGCCCGCGCTGATTACCAAATTTAGTGGCAAGCACTACATCATTGCGTCGCCCTTTTATAGCCTTACCGACGAGTTTTTCGTTAGTAAATGGACCGTACATATCGGCGGTGTCCAAAAAATTGACACCATTATCGAGCGCGTAATTGATGACTTTAATGGCTTCGTCTTCATTGCTGGCGCCGTAAAACTCGCTCATACCCATGCAACCGAGACCAATAGCCGATACCGTCAAATCTCCACCTAAAATTCGTGTTTGCATATTCCTCCTCTGTTTTAATCAGTTCATTACTGGCACTTTACCATGTATAGTAATGCGCCAGCTGTGAAGTTTTCCGCTACAATAAGGCCATGGAAGAGGAACTCCAAAAAGCGGCCGATCACCTCTCTAAGCACGACCCTCTGCTGGCACCAATTATTAAAAACGCCGGCCTGGCGACAATACAGCCGCATACTAATTACTATTGGGAGCTGGTGGACAGTATTATTAGCCAACAGCTCAGCGTCAAGGCGGCACGCAGCATCGAAAAGCGTTTTCAGGAATTATTTGATAGCGAGTTCCCCGAACCGTCGGCTATCTTGGAAAAATCGATTGAGGAGCTGCGTGGCGTGGGCCTCAGCGGCGCCAAAGCTCGGTATGTCCGCGATCTCGCTCAGCACGTTTTAGACGGTCGCCTGGTGCTCGATAACTTCGACGAAATGACCAACGACGAAATACTTACCATGTTAACTGATGTCAAGGGCATTGGTGACTGGACTGCCCATATGTTCTTGATTTTCTCTTTAGGCCGCCTGGACATTCTGCCCGTTGGCGACCTTGGAATTCGTAACGGCATTCGCGCTTTGTACGGCTACGAAGACTTACCCACACCGCAGCAAATCAAAGACCTGGCCGTCACCAACAGCTGGTCACCCTACGAATCAGTCGCCAGTTGGTACATCTGGCACTCCCTCGACAACGCTCCCGCCTTGTAGATTTTCATGCTATGTGGTTATATATTTGCATTGTGGCGGTCACATACTAGGCTCATGCGCCAGTTCCGGCGAACAACATGACGGTGACACAGCAACCACTTGGAACATCACAAGTAATCTGTGGATGGTCTAGTCGAGCCAAAAACGGATCGCTCAATAATACGTAACATGTTAAGGATTCACATGACCGAAGAAGAAGGCATGAAATACCACGAAAATTCCATGAAGCACTGGCGCGCCTGGGGTTCGTGGTTCAGCTGGGGTTCGCCAGTTGGTCTGGGGCTGTTTTTTATAGCAGTCAGCTGCTCCATCTGGATCGTCGTCCAAGCTTTTAATTAGGCCCGGAACGATATCAGCGACAAAGTAGCACGACTTCGGTTGTGCTACTTCTGTATACTGTAAGGATGGATAAGGATTTCGAACACCTCCACCAACTGATACGCCAGCTGGAGCAACAGGCTGACGCTAATAGCCTGTCCGAAGAAGATTTAAAAGCATATCAGCAACACCTCGACACGCTGGCGCACACGTACCAAACAGACGAAACAGCCGGTTCACAGCGCTTCATGCTATATGAGCTGCAGGCGCTGATTTGGCAAGCCCGTGGCGACAATGATAAAGCCGTGGAGTTCCTGCAAGAAGCCAGCGCCCTCATGGCCCCAAATGATACTTTTGTGTCAAAAGGCGCGCAGCAATGGTACGAGCAACAAGCAGCACAGGAACCGGCAAGCGTGCCTTACAGAAACCCTGTAGCTGTAGGGGTTTTAGGGCTCGTCACGTTCAACTTGTACACCATTTACTGGCTGATTGTTACCAAAAATAAGCTCAACGAGCACAATAAATCCGTATACATCCCTTCCGCTTGGCGGCTGGCGGCACCAATCTTTCCATATCTGCTGCTCTTGCTATTCGGAATGATACAGTCCAGCGGAACGACCAGCGAGACCTGGAGCCCGGCTGATACCGTACTAGTAATTGTCTTTTTCCTGGCGTTTGTGATGACGTTTGTGATCTGCATGCAATGGTACATTCAATACTGTAAGGCGGTTAGCGAGTACACTCAGGGCAAGATCAGCACCGTACTCTGTTTTGTTCTCCTGTGGCTAACAGGAATTATTGGAGCGGCCATAATACAAGACAGCTTCAACAAACAACTTCCCGAAACAGCCTAAAAATTGTTGTACAATGAGCAGGTGAACCGTAAACGCTTTCTTATTACCTACAAAGTCGGATTCGCCCTACTGGCGCTGATCGCTATGATTGCCCAGCTGGCCAACGGCCTCGAAAACCAGGACTTTAACACCGTCAACTTCTTTAGCTATTTTACGGTCGAAAGTAATTTGTTTGCGGTGGTTATCTTTTTGATGTCAGCTCAGGCTATCGCCACCAAGCGCCAAGACAAAGAACTGGAGAGCCTGCGCGGTGCGGCCACTTTTTATATGCTGACTACCGGTGTTATTTACAATCTATTTTTGACCGGCGTCGGGGTTCATACGCCGCTGCCGTGGGTCAATTTTGTCCTGCACAATCTTTTCCCGCTGGTGGTTTTACTGGATTGGCTGTACGATCGGCCAAGGCGAACATTTGAGCCAAAATCTTCGCTGATATGGCTGAGCTTTCCGCTCGTCTACGCCGTTTACACGCTCGTGCGTGGGCACTTTACGCACTGGTATCCGTATCCGTTCATCGATGTTGCCAAGCACGGCTACGGCACAGTTATTTTGAACTGTCTACTATTGGCGCTCGGCATGATTGCCGCTGCGGTGATCGTTGGCAAATTGCCGGCTGCCATCCCAAAGCGACCAGCTAAGAAATAGACTTGATGCTGAGCTCTTTGAGCTGGGCGTCGTCGACGATACTCGGGGAGTTCATCATGGTGTCGACGCCGGAGCCGTTTTTGGGGAAAGCCACGACTTCGCGGATGTTGTCTTCGCCAACTAGTTCCATGAACATGCGATCGATACCAAAAGCACAACCGGCGTGGGGCGGTGCGCCATACTTAAAGGCATTAACCATGGCGCCAAAATGGTCGTTCACATATGCTTCATCGAAGCCGAGATTTCCAAAGGCTTTGTACAGTGTTTCGGGGTTATGATTACGAACGCCGCCGGAGCAGATTTCGTAGCCATTCATGACCATATCGTACTGGTCGGCCAAAATACTTAATTTATCATCGGCATCTAGTGCCGCCGCGCCGCCCTTTGGCATAGAGAATGGGTTGTGGCCGAAATCGATCTTTTTAGTCTTTTCGTCGTATTCATAGAATGGGAAATCGATGATCCAGGCCAGGGCGATAACATTGGGATCTTTCAGCTCAAAGTGATCGGCGAACTCGTTGCGCAAACGGCCGAGGACTTTGTTGACGACAGAGCGCTTGTCGGCTCCAAAAAATACGACATCGCCGTCGGTGGCACCAGTTTTTTGCTTGATGACTTCTAATTCTTCGGCCTTAAAGAACTTGGCGATTGGCGACTTGATTTCACCGTTTTCAAAGGTTAGGTAGGCCAGGCCGCCGGCGCCTTCGGACTTGGCTATCTCGGTGAATTTGTCGATTTGCGAGCGGCTTAAAGAGCTGGCATTTTTGACGCAGATGGCCTTGACAGCACCACCACTGTTAAGAGTGCTCTGAAATACCCCAAATTCGGTACTTTTAAGTTCCCCGGAAAGCTCGATAAGCTCCATGTCGTAGCGCAAATCAGGCTTGTCGGAGCCGTAGCGTTCCATGGCTTCGGCGTATGGTATGCGTGGAACGTCTTCGCTAAGCAGTTTTTTGCCAGCAAACTCGGTTACCAGCTGCTTAATAAGTGGCTCCATGGTGCTGCGGACTTCTTCGCCGTCTTCCACGAAAGACATTTCCAAGTCGAGCTGATAAAATTCGCCGTACAAGCGATCGGCTCGGGGATCTTCGTCGCGGAAGCAAGCGGCCAGCTGGTAGTAGCGCGACACGCCGCCAACCATTAACAGTTGCTTAAATTGCTGGGGTGCTTGTGGGAGCGCGTAAAACTTGCCCGGGTGAATGCGCGACGGAATCAAAAAATCGCGAGCGCCTTCGGGGCTTGAGCTAGCCAAAATTGGCGTATTAACTTCGGTGAATTCGTGTGCCTCTAGATAGATTCGCATCGTGTGAAACAACTCGGCACGTTTTTTAAGCATGGTTTGCATTTTAGGACGGCGCAGATCGAGATAGCGATACTTGAGGCGCAGATCTTCGTTGGCCATGGCCTCCCCTTGGATTTGAATGGGCAGTGCCTCGGATCGGTTCAGGATACTTAACATGTTAACTTTGATCTCGATTTCCCCTGTTGCGATGTTGGGATTTTTGAGATTTTGGTCGCGTTCGCGCACGGTGCCGCCGGCTTCAATAACGAATTCGTCGCGCAGTTGCTCGGCGATTTTGAAAGCTTCGGGGTCGTCTGGCTGGATGACGAGCTGAGCCACGCCGGTATGATCGCGAACATCAATAAAAATCAAGCCGCCGTGGTCGCGGCGGCTATTAACCCAGCCTTTAACGGTCACATCCTGGCCGATTTGCTGCACAGTATCTTGAACGAGTGTCCTCATATCGGCCTATTTTACCATTTTCTAATCTGTTTTAACAGGGGTTTCTTCGTCATCTTTAGGTTTCTTGGTGTGGGTGTGGCGAGCGGCGACGGCCGACAGGTCGGCGTATTGGTCGAAGTCATCGCCAGGGACGTGGCCGAGGAGCTGGTGCAAGACATTCTCTACGGTGATAATGCCGACGTATTCTTCGGAGCTGTTAACGACCACGAACATGGGATGGTTGGTGACGAAGAAGGCGTGCAGGGCTTCGCTGAGGCTATCGCTTTCGTGCAAATAATAAACGGTGCTTTCCATGACATCTCGGACGTGGCCCTCGGTTTTGAGGCTTAGTTTTTTGAGCGACAATGTGCCGGCGAACGCGCCTTTGGCGCTTTCGCGCACTAGGGCATAATCTTGGCCGCTTTTGTGTAGTTCATCGATGAGGATGGGACCGATTGTGTCGGTGACCAGTACGGTTTGCAGGGTTTTGCGGGGCGTGAGGACATCGCGGACTTTGTAATCGCTAAAGTTCAGGGCACGCTTAATAATTTCCAGTTCTTCTTCGCTGAGGCGGTTATCGGCCTGCTGTTGTTGGCGATTTATGAGTTCTACGACATCGCTGCGCTCAAACAGGCCGGTGTGAGCGGCGGCGGTGTAGCGCTTTTCGATGATATCGGTGCCGCGGCTAAATACGGGGTGCAGATAGTTGAGTAGCCAGGTAATGGCCGGTGTCACGGCCATGGTCAAGCGAGCGCCAAAACTAGTGACACGACTGGCTGGCAACCAAGAATAGGCGGCCCACAAGATCAGCACGACCACGACAAAACTGAGCCACGGCGAGGCCTGGCGCGACAGCATCACGAAGCCGCCGGCGCTGGTTAATCCTATAAACAGCCAGAGTAAAGCGCGCAGGCTGCTGCCGTAGGCCACAGCGAGGTACAGCTTGCTGGCCAGGGGATCGTGTTTTTCGGCCTGGCGCTTGAGTTCGTTGAGCGGCAGATAGTAGTAGGTTTTGCGTACCACCACGCCAGCGATGGCCAGAAGCAGCAGAATAATTGCCAGGATAGTGCTCATGCATCAAGCTTATACGGAATCGGCCGCTTTTTAAAGGGGCGGCCCACGAAACCATATATTGTATACTGTGGGGAGTAATTCAAACGGGAGCATACATGTCAAAACAGTTCTGGGGAGTGATCGCCGTCATCGTCTTAGTATTCGTGGGTATTTTTGCGCTGACTGGCAATAAATCAGATTCAAAAACCAAATCTTCGAGCGGCACGCCGTCGCAGCACGTCAAAGGAGCCGGAACAACAGGGGTAAAATTGGTTGAGTATGGTGATTTTCAGTGTCCTTACTGTGAGCAATATTCTTCGACTGTTCAAAATGTCGTAAACGGCTATGGCGACAAAATTACCTTCCAGTTCCGGAACTTCCCGCTAACCAGCCTGCACCAAAACGCCTTTGCCGCCGCACGTGCCGCTGAGGCCGCCGCACTCCAGAGTAAATACTGGGAAATGCACGATACCTTGTATCTATCTAGCAACTGGCAACAGTGGACCGCCGCCAGCGACGCAGTTCCCTACTTTAATCAGTACGCTCAGCAGCTCGGCCTAAATGTCGCGCAGTTCAAAAAAGATTACGGCAGCAGCAAGGTCAACGACACCATCAATGCCGACATGGCCGAGGGCAATAAGCTGAATATCACCGGCACGCCGACATTCTTCCTGGATGGCAAAAAGATTGAAGTCAATAACACCATCGACTCCTTTAAGAAGGTAATCAACGCTGAGATCGCCAAAAAAGCGCCGGCTACCGCCGACAACTCAGCTCAATAGTGCAAGAACTGGCGCCACTGGGGGCGATGAACGCGCACTTGAACACGCTGCGCCGAACTCTTTACAATTTTAATTTTTACGGACACTTGAACACCTCTCACGGCCAAGCAAAAAACATCGCTCAGCACATTTTTGATTTTGTTATTTTTATCTCCTCAAACCGTCTCGCAAGGTCAATGAAGTTATATGAGTATAGCAAAGCGCTTGTGCTCTGTCAATGCTAGGCGAGCGATACGTACAGCCAATGCCGGTCGCTGTAGCGGCGGACGCTGGCCAGGAGGCCTTGGGCGTCGTATTGACGGCGGCGGAGGGCTTCGCGGATTTTGTGGGAGGATACGGCTGGCGCGTAGCTGTGCACGAAGTGGATTTTTTGGGGCCAGCTGGCGGTCAGGGCTTTAAGCGTTTGTTCGGTGTCGTTGCCTCGCAGGCCGGCGATAATTTCATAGTTTTCTAGCAGCTGGTCGGCATTTTGCCATGCATGTATGCTTGGCACGACATCGGAGCCAAACAAAAACACTAATTCACTGTTCGGAAACTGCTTTTTAAGCCTCGGGATGGTGCGCCCCACGCTAAAATTGACATCCGGCATCTCCAGCACGCCAAAACGGCTATGCGGCTTGCTGGCCCGGCGCAACATCGCCACACGGTGACCAAAATGCTCAACGCCCGGCTTGCCCCTGGGCTGCCGCTCCGGCATAAAAAACAGCGCATCGAGCTTTCCGGCCTTGAGCGCCTGCAGCGCAAAGGCAACATGGCCGGCATGCACGGGGTTGAAGGTGCCGGCGTAAATACCGATACGTTTTGGGGTTTTGTGAGAACTCATGCCTCTATTATACCCGCGTTTGCTAAGCGGCAGCTGGGACTTTTGCGGGCTGCGTTTGTTCTGTGGCAGCAGGATTGAGCTGTTTGTCGAAGGTGTCTTCTGAGAGGCCGCGGGCTTTGTAGATTTCATCGATTTGCTGCGCCAGCTCGGCGTGGCGGCGCTCTTTTTCGGCTTTTTGCTTGGCTTTTTTGGCCGCAGTGCCGCCATCACCCTTTGACTCAGTGTGGCCATTGACCACGCGGGCCAGGCAATCTTTGCAGGCCAGCACCACGGCGCATGGATCATCAAAGACTTTCGCATCACAAAGTGGGCAGGTCATAACTTTTTTGCGTGATGACTCCATAGAGGCCGATCCTCCGGAACTATCCGGATTGGACGGGTCGCTACCGACTGAAATTGATAGCCCGCAGGCTGAGTAGCTGCGGTTGGCTTTGGCGCCCTCAGCAGCGAAATCACCGAGTGCGTTTTGGAATATTGCGGGGTTTTGGTGGAGCATTTCGAGGAGCGGGTCGCGCACTTGATAGCTGGACATGTCGTGACCGGCAGCAGCCGCCTCGGTTCGCTCGATATGCAGTGCGCGCATCATCTCGATAGCCGAATAGACTAGTAATTCGTGCAGCACAATCATATCCTCATCGGTAAATTGCTGCTCGTTGGCCCGCATTCTATATAGCGCCTTTTCGTAGTTTTCGTTGAAATTTGTGGCGTTATTAGCCAGCTGGAAGATGAGCTTGCGGGCACCTTCCGTTTGATAGCCTCGGGCCAGGGATTCACAAACATGGATGTAGGATTCGTCAAACACCTTATCCATCATCGCCTGGTTCTGCTCTGTTAGGTCAACGGTGTTTTCGGTCTTTTTGTAGATTGGATCGGTGGCCTCGTCGGCAATTTCCAGGGCTAGGGCTTTGGCCTGTTCTTCTGTAAAATTGCCTGTAATTGCGTACTGCGACCAGTTATCGGTTATTTCGTCCTCAGGTATCTCTACACCGTGTTTACGCGATATTTGCCGCAAACGCTCCTTGTTACT